>JBFLVX010000071.1:0-11559 GCA_040758255.1 Nitrospirota bacterium | reverse complement strand
ACAACCGGAAGCGTCAAGGGGCACGAGACAAGGCCTGACGGGCTGGCAAAGAATCCGGAAACGAATTATCAGGCGATGTTCAGGTACGGCAGCCATCAGAGCGGCACGCGCGCGTGGTTAAGGCCCACCCTCCTGACCGATTCACTGGTCCGCAAGGACCCCTTTGGACAGAAGATGGGGAAGGGTTTTGCGCCTGATATCCATTGCGCCAACGGCGCGCCGCGTGAGGGGTTCGTAAAGATCACAAAGGCGGAGAACGGAGGCATAGACGGTAAAGGGCCGTGGGAACCTGTTACGAAGCACATCAGACCAACACATGAAGACGAGAAGATGAAAGACTTTATGGAAGGCAAGTATATAAAGATTAAAAAGTGAAGGAGAAAGCGTTAAATGCAAATGCGAAAAGTACATAACTGGCAGTTGGGAAGGAACGCATCATATGTGTATCCTCAGCACAGGCCGAAAAAACAGTGGGCGATAATATTTGACCTTAACAAATGCATCTCCTGTCAGACGTGCTCCCTTGCATGCAAAACAACATGGACCTCGGGAAAAGGGCAGGAGTATATGTTCTGGAACAATGTGGAGACAAAACCATATGGCGGCTATCCTGTCGGATGGGACCTCGGCATACTTGCAAAGCTCGGCTTTCAGGAATGGGCAGGGGATAAATATTCAGGCAAGACCTTATTTGAAGCGGCTGAAAAGGACGAAAAGATACTCCAGCACATCGCTGAAGATCAAGATTGGGCGCATCCGAACATTGGCGAAGACGAGGTAGCGGCAACTGTCAATAAGGGCGACTGGATTACAATGCCCCACAGGATATGGATGTTTTATCTGCCGAGGACCTGCGCTCACTGCACATATCCCGCGTGCGTTGCCGCGTGTCCGAGAAAGGCTATATACAAGAGAGAGGAAGACGGCATTGTTCTTGTAGACCAGTCACGCTGCCGGGGATACAGGGAATGCGTGCGCGCGTGTCCTTACAAGAAGCCGATGTTCAATGTTGAGACGAGGATAAGCGAGAAGTGCATAGGCTGTTACCCGAAGATAGAGCAGGGCGAGATGCCGCAGTGTGTTACGAACTGCATCGGCAAGATCAGGCTGAGCGGTTTTGTCAGCACGCCTGACAAGTCAAAAAAAGAAAACCCTATAGATTACCTGGTGCATGAGAAAAAGCTCGCGCTTCCGCTCTATTCGCAATTCGGCACAGAACCCAACATATATTATATTCCGCCGATTCATGCTCCCATTCAGTATCTTGAACAGATGTTCGGGCCTCGCGCCGGCGCAGCAGTTCAGGCTTACAAAAATGCAAAGGATGATCTGACATTGAAGGGTCTCCTGGTGATCTTCGGCAGTATGGAGAAGATATTGAGTTCATTCAAGGTGGATAAAGATAATGCCTACGGTTATGACGAAAAAGGCAGCAGCATAGTTAAAGTGCCTTTAACAGAGCCGATGTATGTGAGGGATTTCCATGACAAGAAGCTCAATGCTTACAGGCATAACACACCATAAAAATATAGCGAGGTTTATATGCTCAGAAAGATAATATGTCTCATATTTGTTTTCTCTTCAGTAGCAGCATTCGCATATGCTGGAGAGAAGGAGTTTGTCGAGTTCAGTTCATTTCGCACGAATATAGATGTCGGCAAGGTCAGGCTGAATGACGACGCATGGGAAACCGTAATTCCGTATAAACAGCCTCTTCAGAGACAGTTTCTTGTTGCCCCGATGCCTGCTGATGTGGGCGTTAAGGAGGTCTTTCTCCAGTCCATAAATGACGGTAAGCATATTGCGTTCAGGCTTGCGTGGAAAGATACCACCCGGGATGACGGCATAAAAATAATGAACTTTTCAGACGGCGCTGCGATACAGTTTCCCGTTAAAAAAGAACCTCTCCCGGAATTTTTTATGGGCGAACCGGGTAAACCCGTCCATATAATTTACTGGAAAGCATGGAGGAGCAGGGACCATGCAGAGGGGTTTCAGAACGTGAAGACAGCATATCCAAATATGACTGCGGATATGTATAACTTTGATTACAGCATAAAAGGAAACGGCACAGATAAGACACAGGCTGAGAAGGACATATTTATTCCCGGCAAGGCAGCCGGAAATCCGCTTTCTGTTTCTCATAAAGAGATAATAGAGGAGCTATCCGCAGAAGGGGCAGGCACGCTTGCATCTAAAAACATTGAAAACACTTCGGGCGATGCTGAATGGAAGAACGGCGAGTGGACGGTTATATTCATAAGGCCGCTGAATGTCAGCGACGAAAAAAGCGTTCAGTTTAAGGCAGGAGAAAAGATGCCAGTAGCCTTTGCTGTCTGGGAAGGAAGCCGCATGGAATCAGCGGGGAGAAAGGCTGTTAGCCCCGCATGGGCGGAGGTGAAGGTCGAATGACAGGCAACGGGCTGATATATCTTTATAAAATGTTGTCGCTCGGGTTCTCATATCCGGAGGAAAAGAACTGGATAATGCTCGAAAAGATGCTGTATGAAGGCGAGAGTCTTCTTGACGGAGAAATACTCGCGATGCTCAAAGACTTTAAAAACTACTTCACAGACAACCGGCACAGGATCAATGATGTGAAATCTGAATATTTAGACATATTCGACATGGGCAGAAAGATTTCCCCTTATGAGACGGAATATCTGACAGAGAAGATATCGAGGAAACCTTTTGAACTCGCGGATATATCAGGTTTTTACAGCGCCTTTGGTTTCGGTATTAATGAAGATATGACAAACAAGGAATCTGCGGATCACATATCAGTTGAACTCGAATTTATGGCTATCATCGCACTAAAAGAAGAATACGCCAGGGGCGCAAAGCAGAAGGAGAACGAAAACATTGTTCATGATGCGGGAAGAAAGTTTTTAAATGATCACCTTGCAAAATGGGGTTTTTACTATTGCAGTCAGATTCAGGAACTTGAATTCGGCAGCTTTTATAAAAAACTCGGAAGCATTCTTGAAAGTCTTCTAAGTATTGAGTGTGACAGGTACGGCTTGGATGCCATGTCATTCAAAAAGAAGATAGAGAGAGATGTATATGATGGCGTCAGGGAAGAGGTTCTTGCCTGCGGACATAATTTTTCGCCGGCTGATGAGTAGAAATTTATAACCAAAAGAGGGATAAATATGCGCAACAGGTTTTATCTATGGATATTGTTATTGTCCGGGACAGTGCTTTTTATTTACACGCTGTTTGCTGCTTACAGAGAAGTATCGCCTGAATGGAAGATTTACCAGTCGGAGTACGCGGAGCAGGTCATTAAAAAAGCAAAGGATAATGCCACAAAAAGTATGGCGATGGCATTAACGCCTGAAGTGCAGCAGATATATCTGGCAGGCATTAAAAGGGTTGACAGGTGCACAAGTTGTCATGCCGGAGTTGAGAACCCTTTGATGGCAGACGCGGACCTTCCGCTTATGCTGCACAGCGGCCGTTATTTGAAGAATCATCCGCCTGATAAATTCGGATGCACGATCTGTCATTATGGCCAGGGGCGGGCAACAAACATGAAAGAAGCTCACGGACTTGGAAGCAACACCCATTGGGACAATCCAATCATCCCTCTGGAGTTTATTCAGAGCTCCTGCGCCTCATGTCATGACCTTGAGATGCTGAGGGAGAAGGGCGGGGAGAAGATCGCCAAAGGGGAGAAGCTCTTCAGGGAGAGAGGATGCAAGGGATGTCATAAGCTTGACGGCGCCGGCGGAGTTCTCGGCAAGTCTCTTGACGGAGTAGGCTCCCAGCCTGTTGCCTATTTCCCTATGACTTCTCCGGTCTCCATGGAGTCTGTACGTGATGAAAAGACGATCTACACATGGATGAAACAGCACTTTGATGACCCAAGAAATATAGTGCTTGGCAGCGAGATGAAGTCTGATTTTACGGATGAGGAGTCGGATCTCCTGACGACATATGTACTCTCTTTACGCTCAGAAGAGATGCCCAAAAAATACAGACGCATAAAGGAAGCTCCGGTTGCGGAGGATATTAAAGATGACGGCGGCATGCTCTATAAAATGTACTGCATTGCATGTCATACCACAGGCAAAGACAGCCTATATGACGAGGTCTTTAAAAGGACCATACCTGCTATTATGAATCCTGCTTTTTTAGAATCTGTAGACGAGAAATATCTGAAAAAGATAATAGAAGAAGGACGGGCAGGCACACAGATGACTTCATGGAAGGCGGCAGCGGCAGGCCTTTCCGACGACGTGATTAATAAGATCATCGAATATATTACGAGAGAGAGACCTGTAATTAAACCCGAACCGTTTGGTTTTGCAGGATACAAAGGCGATCTAAAGCATGGCGAAGAGCTATTTAAAATCCGCTGCATAAGCTGTCACGGGGACAAGGGGCAGGGCGGAGTCGGGCTGAATCTAAGAAATCCGGTGGTGCAACATGAGGCGTCCTCCGAGTTTCTTGCCATAACAGTGCGCGATGGAAGAGAAGGAACGCATATGGCGGCATTCGGTCCGAAGGGTGTGGGTTTGAGCAATCAGGATATTGCAGATGTAGTTGCTTACGTAAAGACGCTTTCAAGTAAGAAATAAATCCGCCATGCAGCATAGCAAGAATCAGTATAGGTTATTAAAGTGACAGCAGTTGTAGAATCGCTCAATATAGGACTCCCACAAAAAGAGATATTTCACGGGAAAGAAGTTACAACAGGTATCTGCAAAGCCCCTGTATTAATGCCGCTGCGTCTGATAAAGACGGGATTCGAGAACGATGGAGTAGCCGACTTAAAACATCACGGCGGAGAGGATAAGGCGGTTTGTGTTTACAGTAAAGCCCATTACCCATACTGGGAAGACGTCCTTGGAATTAGCTTGTCTCCTGCTGCCTTTGGCGAGAACCTGACTGTATCAGACCTGCTGGAAGATAAAGTTTGCATTGGAGATATTTTTCAAATAGGAACGGCATTGGTGCAGGTCAGCCAGCCAAGACAACCCTGTAAAACTCTTGCTGCGCGGTACGGCAGAAATGATATGGTAAAACTTGTTGTTGATTCAGGCAGAACAGGTTTCTACTTCCGGGTATTAAAAGAAGGGATTGTTGAAAAAGGAATGATTCTTATTCTTAAAGAGAGGAATTACCCTAAGGTAACCGTATCATTTACCAATTACATCTATCATCATGACAGAACCAATTGTGAGGCGATAAAAGATATTCTCGCGGTGCCGGCGCTTTCCGAGTCATGGCGGCAGTCTTTCCAGAAAATACTGGAGAATATTGTCTGAATCAATAATGAAAAAATGGAGTGTTGCTTAAACGAATTCTTTTGAGTATGAGTTTCTAAAGCCCCCATCTCCAGTAGGCGATGACAAAGAGCACGACAAAAACTAAAAAGAGATTCATATACGCGATGAAGTAAAACGCCTTCTGAGCAAATGTCTTTTTAGGCGTAAGAGCAGCGTCATAGGTTCCGACAATAGTGAGTTTTTCAAGCTTCCCTTCTCCGTGAGGCGATTTAGCAATAGCGTCAGTCAGGTCGCTGCCTGCCAGATGTTTCATATGCACTCCGTCTTTCCATAACTTGAGCATGCTCACATCATATACCTTTCCCTTGCAGGCGACATAAGCAGGAGCGCCATTCTTCCCGTCAAAGGCAGACAGCGTTACAGGATCGAAGACATTATTCTGCGGGATGCAGGCCTTTACGCATGTCCTTCTTAATTTTGGCCCTACAAAAATGATTGTAAATAACGCTGAAGAGATCATTGTTACGTACAGGACCATTTTAATTAACAGCACATTTCCCCAGTGGCTCATAATGAGAACATCCGCGCTCTTTATTCTTGAGATGGCCAGGAGGGTGCCTGTTATCCCTACAACTATCATAGATGTCAGTCCAAGCGCGACTTCCGCCTTAGGCATCCCTCGTGAGGCATAGCCGGGCCTCAGTAAGATGTGGACATAGAGTATCGCGCCAAACCATATAAAAGACGCAACGATATGAAGCAGCCCTATGCCCAGCCTGACGGATTTCCCGATTGGGCCGAGAACTCTATACCCTCCCTCAGGCGGCCATGTATAACCGGATGCTGCATACTCAAGCCCTTTCGTTGTAAGTTTTCCGCCTCCCTCATCGGAGAGGTGGCATGTCATACAGCCCTGTCCCGCTCTGTCGGAATATTCAGGGGTGGCAAGCGCAGGCAGGGTGACTGCTGTTATGAATAAAATTGTCAAAAGGATTATGCGACTGACCGCTGCCAAAGAAATATTTTTCATCCTGTTATATCTTACGCCATTTAGTGTTTGAATTCAGCTAAATCTAACCAATATTACCTAACATAGTCAATTGTAGAATCTTTGTTAGATTTTAAAGTATAATATCAACGCAGTATGTTAAATTCATTAATAAAGCAAAAACCTGATTTACAATTTTAAGACAGGAGGAAGATCATGGCAAAGAAGGTTGCAATACTGGTAAGGGACAGAAAACATGAGGCATTGAGAATGGCTGTAGGAGCCACGCTCGCTGATGACGAGGTAAGCGTATTTATTATGGATGACAAGCTGGAGCCGGATGAGGATATGGAGCTTAACCTTGAGACACTGCCGGATCTGGATGTCAAGATGTTTACAAATAATCCGGCCAATCCTTACCAGCAGATGACTACGGAAGAGATTGCAAAAGCGCTGGCAAATTATGATGTCGTAGTTCCTTACTAATCTCAATTTTTCTTGTATCTGCTTGGTATGTGAGACCCTGAAAAAGGGTTCGGAGATTTTTCAATCAGAAGGCTCTCTTTGATTGACGTAGTGTCAAAAGAGAATATGTGTTCTCTTATACCTGTAAAATTCCTGTTGATTGACAAACTGTTTTGAATGTGTCTAAGATTTAACAAAAAATATATTTTAACTTGAGGTGCTAATGCTGCAGGAAATCAAAGAGGTAACTCCCACTACAAGAAGGATCACGATTAATATTCCGGCGGATACAATAAAAGCGGAATTTGATACGCAATATGACAAACTCAGGGCAGTAGCCAGGATCCCCGGTTTCAGACAGGGCAAGGCGCCGCAGGCAATCCTTGAAAAGAGGTTTGGCAAGGATATTGAAGCGGAAGTTATGCAGAAGATAATACCGGAGTTTTACTCAAAAGCTATAGCAGAGGCTGACATAGAACCTGTTGGTTATCCCAGCATTGAAGGCGATGTCGCTTTAAAGGCTGACCAGCCGCTCTCTCTGACATTTACTGTTGAAGTGAAGCCTGCTCTCGGAGAGCTGAAATATGAGGGGATTGTGCTTGAGAAGAAAAAATTATCAGTGGAAGATGAGGAGATTGAAAGGGCGCTTAAGACCCTTCAGGAGAGCAAGGTGCTATATTCTGTAACAGAGGAGTCAATAAAGGAAGGGGATCTGGCTGTAATAGACGGTGACGCCTTTATTGACGGCGAGAAGAAGGAGGAACTCTCTTACGGAGAATATCCATTTGTTCAGGGCTCTGAGACAATTCCGGAAGAATTCAGCGCGGCGATACTTGGAAAGAAGAAGGGTGATGGGTTTGAAGTAAAGCTGAACTTTGAAGGAGACCATCCCAATAAGACCATTGCCGGGAAAGATATCCTCTTCAAGGTGAAGATAAAAGAGACGAAGAAGAGGAATGTTCCTCCTCTTGATGATGAGTTTGCAAAGGAGTTTGACAGCGATAGTATGGAGGAACTAAGGAAGAAGGTGCGTGATAATATCTCGGAGCGCAGGGAGAGTGAGATAAACCTGGGATACAAAAAAGAGATACTGAACAGGCTGATAAAGGATCATGATTTTGAAGTCCCGGCGTCCATGCTTAAGGCGGAGATTGATTCTTTCATTGAGCAGTTGAATGAGAGCGCTGTAAAGAGAAATGAGACTGTCAGGCCTGAGCAGGATCTGAGGAAGGAATATGAAGAGACAGCCCGCGGGAATGTCAAGAGTGTCCTTATCCTTGAGGCCATAGGGAAGAAAGAGAATATAACGGTAAATGAAGATGATACTAAAAAAGCGATAAATGAGATCGCGGTCCGCCATAATCTCAAGCCTGAAGAGGTAACAAAGATTTACAGTGTCAGGGAAGGTTCTTTGGACGCCCTGAAGAGCAGATTATTCGGCGATAAGGTGCTTGAGTTTTTACTTGGGAAGTCGGTTATCCAGGAAAAAACATAGAATAGAGAGTGAGACATAAGGAGAGAAGATGAGCTTGATACCAATGGTTATTGAACAGACAGGAAGGTCTGAGAGGGCGTACGACATATATTCGAGGCTCCTTAAGGACAGGATTATATTTATAGGAACTCCCATAGAAGATTTGCTGGCAAATACCGTTATAGCGCAGCTCCTGTTTCTTCAGACCGAGGACCCTGACAAAGACATACATCTATATATAAATACGCCCGGCGGTGTTGTCTCGGCAGGGCTTGCCATTTACGACACCATGCAGTATATAAAGCCTGATATTGCAACTTACTGCATAGGCCAGGCAACCAGCATGGGCGCTCTGTTGCTTACTGCAGGCACAACCGGAAAGCGTTTTGCGCTTCCGCACTCAAGGATCATGATACATCAGCCTATCGGCGGATTTTATGGCCAGGCCACAGACGTGGAGATTCACGCAAGAGAGATGCTCAGGATGAAAGAAGTCCTGAATAATATACTTATAAAACATACCGGCCAGCCCATGGAGAAGATAAAGCTTGATACTGAAAGGGATTACTTTATGTCCAGTGAAGAATCAAAGGATTACGGCATTATTGATGAAGTGATAAAGACTCTTAAAAAGCAAAAGGTAGACAAATGAAAAATGAAAAGAAGACAAGAGAATATAATGATTTCCTGAAATGCTCTTTCTGCGGCAAGGGGCAGCAGGAGGTCAAAAAACTTATCGCGGGACCGGCTGTTTATATATGCAATGAATGCGTTGGCCTCTGCAATGAGATAATGGTTGAGGATGTTGACTCTTCCTTTGATGTCAATGTTACGCAAAAACTTCCGAAGCCAAAGGAGATAAATAGTTTTCTTAGTGATTATGTGATAGAACAGGAAAGGGCCAAGAAGATCCTCTCTGTTGCCGTACATAATCACTACAAGAGGATAAACAGCCCTCAGAAATCTGACGTTGAACTGCAGAAGAGCAATATCCTGCTTATAGGGCCGACAGGGACCGGTAAGACCATACTGGCCCAGACGCTTGCGAAAACACTTGATGTTCCTTTTACCATTGCTGACGCCACTACGCTTACAGAGGCCGGATATGTAGGCGAGGATGTGGAGAATATCATTCAAAAGCTTCTGCAGGCGGCTGACTATGATGTGGAGCGGGCGCAGCGCGGCATTATATATATAGACGAGATAGACAAGATAGGCCGCAAGACTGAAAATGTGTCAATAACAAGAGACGTATCAGGCGAAGGCGTTCAGCAGGCCTTGCTGAAGCTGATAGAGGGGACCATTGCCAATATCCCTCCTCAGGGAGGAAGAAAGCACCCGCAGCAGGAATTTGTCCAGGTGAATACAACCAATATCCTCTTTATATGCGGCGGGGCATTTGTCGGGCTTGAAGAGATCATAAAGAACAGGCTGGGCAGTAAGACAGTCGGTTTTGGCTCTGAGCCGAAAAGCGCCAAGGAGAAGAAGATAGGCGATATTTACAGGATGATGGAGCCTCATGATCTTATCAAGTACGGTCTCATCCCTGAATTTGTCGGACGGCTTCCGGTGATTGCAACTCTTGATGAGCTTAGCGAATCAGCGCTTGTAAGAATTCTTACTGAGCCAAAGAATGCCATTGTAAAACAATTCCAGAGACTCCTCTCTTTTGATAATGTAAGGCTGAGGTTTACTGACGGAGCTTACTCTGCTATAGCAAAAGAGGCTATAAGACGCAAGACAGGCGCACGCGGCCTGAGGGCGATTCTTGAAGATATAATGCTTGATGTGATGTATGAAATCCCTTCGCAGGACGGGATAAAAGAATGCCTTGTAACAGAGGATGTTATAGTCAAACGGGAAAAGCCTATCCTTATCTATGAAAAGAAGGCCGAGTCCGCTTAATTAGATCTTCTGTTTCCCTTTGGTTAATGCGTGAGTGAGCAGTCTCCTGAAACTCTTTTTTAATTCCTTGTCTTTAATGTTCCTGAGGGTGTTTTCAATATAGCGTTTATCGTCGTCCGTTAGAATCCTCTCGCAGTTATCAGTAACGGTTTGAGCCGGGGCAGGCAACTTGCCCAGCCTGAAGCGTACTTCGCTTATATTGAATTTCTCAAGCTTGCCTAATATCTCTTCTTTGACAAAACTTAAATGATGCATCCACTGCGGTGTATCTACGGTCAGCGTAAGGACGCTGTTCTTGATTGTAAAAGGTGATGTGTGTGATGCTATGGTCTGCCCCGCAATGTTTGCCCATTGTTTTTGTAAATCAGTTAACGCAGCGCCGCCCTCAAGACCAAAATCCTTAACAAACTTATTGAGGACGGTATTGAAAGAATGCATTATCTGAAATTACCGGGGGCATATAAAGATTGGTTAATAACCGGTTATACAGCCTTCTTCACTTTTCCGGAACGCAGGCATCTGGTGCAAACAGACATCCTTTTTGTGCCTTGATCGGTCGTCAGCCTGATTCTCTGGAGGTTAGGCTGAAAGACGCGTCTTGTTTTGTTATTAGCATGGCTGACATTATTGCCCGTTACCCTCTTTTTTCCACAAACTGAACATACTGCCATTTGAAACTCCCTCCTTAAAAAATTATTTATCTTGTCTGTTCATGTTTACAGCAGATACATGATTGCAATACAAAGCGGCTTTATGATAACATTCTATGTTGCAAACTTACAACCTCTACAATAAAGCAATTTAGATGTTTCTTTTACCATGTTTTTCAAAGGTTGACAGCATTACCCGTATAACTTGTTAGACAGGAAAGGATAAATGGCAAAGATCAGAGTATATGAACTGGCGAAAAAACTGGGAGTAAGCAGCAATGATCTGCGCGCCGTACTTTCAGCGCTTGGGATAGAAGCAAAAACAAACATTTCCGGCATATCTGATGAGGATGCCAAAAGAGTAGAGAAGAGCTTTGAAAAGAAGGAGATGCCAAAGACGACTGAGAAGGAATTAACTTCCGTTGAAAAGGAAGTAAGAACTGTAACAGCTAAATCATCAAAAAAAGAAGCTGAAAAGTCTAAAGAATTTACGAAGGGAATAAGTCCTGCTCAGGAGGAAAAAGCAAGAAAAATTAAAGATGCAGGGGCAAAAGAAGAGATAAAAGTCCCCAAAGCAAAGATTGAAGAAGTAAAAGAACTGCATAAAGAGAAATCATTTATAACTCCTGTTAAGAAGGCCCCCGTTCCGGCGAAAGAAACATTTAATAAGAAAATCCCTCCGGACGAAGCAGATGTTACGGAAATTGAAAGCATTGAAAAGGTGAAGAGCAAACATGGCATGCAAAGGGCTTTTGATTCCATCAGAAGAGTTGATGTTGTAAAGAGGAAGCCCGATTTCAGGCAGCCTCATAAAAAGTTTGAGAAAAAGCCTTTCTTCAAGCA
>JBFLVX010000070.1:0-11624 GCA_040758255.1 Nitrospirota bacterium | reverse complement strand
CCTGACAGAGGCATATGCCGCCCTTTCGAGTTCCTTTGTGGAGGCAACGGCATTGAAGACCTCTATTTTGCCGGGATTACAGTCCGCATTTGATGCTGTCCAGGAAGGGTATCGATACGGCAAATTCAGTTACCTTGACCTGCTCGATGCCCAGAGGTCCCTCTCAGAATCAAGAAAGCAGTTCATAGAATCGCTTGCTGCCTACAAGAAGGCATACGCCGATGTCGAAAGACTGACCGGCATAGCCTCAGATCGATACAGCAGCACCGCGGTATCGAAATAAAGGAGATCGATATATGACAAAAAACAAGACTTATTTTCTTGCGGCGGCTGTCGCCGGGATTATCGTTGCAATTGTCGCGTTTCGGTATTTCGGGGCGCAAGGTGTTCAGACATCAAAAGTAAAAACTGATTCACACCAGGAGGAAAAGCACGAGGAAAAGGGGCATGAAGAGGAGGGTAAAGTCGTCAAGCTACATGAAGAAGACCTCAGAGAGTTCGGGGTCGAAGTAACAGAAGCAAGACAGGGAAAACTGACTGTCCAGCTCGATCTGCCAGCTGAGATAACGCCGAACGCGGACAGGCTGGTGAATATCGTTCCCCGCGTTCCCGGAGTTGTCGTCACTGTTTCGAGGAACCTCGGAGATTATGTCCAGTCAGGAGAGACGCTTGCTGTCCTTGAAAGCAGGGAGCTGGCAGATACAAAGGCAGCATATCTCGCTGCACTTAAGCGCGTGGCCATCGCGGAGACAAGCCTGAAGAGGGAGGAGACGCTCTATAAAAAGAAGATCTCTCCCGAGCTCGATTACCTCGATGCGAAGAAGGCATTTGACGAGACCCAGATCGAATTGAAATCGGCTGAACAGAAGCTTAACGCGATCGGATTTTCGGATAAATATCTCGCTGCCCTACCTTCGCAGTCGGGAATGACCTACACCCGATATGAGATGAGGGCGCCTTTCAATGGCACAGTGATCGAAAAGAACGTCGCTCTTGGCGCTGTACTGAAAGACGATGCTGTCGCCTTTGTAATCGCTGACATGAGCTCTGTATGGGTAAACATAAGCGTTTACCAAAAAGACATGACGACCCTTAGAAAAGGGCAGTCTGTTGTCATTTCGGCAGGGAACGACGTCCCCGATGCAAAAGGCACGATATCTTATATCTCTCCTGTCACCGGCCAGGAAACAAGGACGGCAATCGCCCGTGTAGTGCTGCCGAATCCAAAAGGTATTCTGAGACCGGGGCTTTTTGTGACTGCGAAACTTGCTGTTGATGAAGTATCAGTGCCGGTACTGATACCAAAAACCGCACTCGCGTCTGAAGGCGGTAAGGCAGAAGTATTTATTCAGACCGATGAAGGCTTTAAGCCGCAGGCTGTGACGCTCGGCAGAAGCAGCGATACTCATGTTGAAGTCGTTTCCGGTCTGCAGCAGGGCCAGAAATATGTTGCCAAGGGCGGCTTTACGCTTGAAGCCCAGATGTCCAAAGGCGCCTTCGGCGACGGACATGGCCATTAGGCCGGGGAGGAGCTATGCAGAAACTTATATATTTCGTTCTCCGGAACCGGCTTCTTATGGGCGTTCTCGCCATACTCATTCTTGCTGCCGGTTATTACAGTTATATCAAGCTTCCGGTGGATGCCTTCCCGGATGTTACGCCTAATCTGGTACAGGTCTTCACCGAGACCGAGGGACTTGCGCCTGAAGAGGTCGAGAAATATGTCACCTATCCTGTGGAGGCTGCCATGGCCGGACTTCCCGAACTCAAGGAAATCCGTTCAGTATCCAACTTCGGACTTTCAGTCATCAATATCTATTTCGAGGACAAGACCGATATATACTTCGCCCGGCAGCTCGTAAACGAACGGCTTCAGCATGCGCGCGAGGAGATCCCCGAGGGATTCGGGGAGCCTGAGATGGGGCCTATTTCAACAGGACTAGGGCAGATACTCTTCTATGTTCTGGAAGACGAGACAGGAAAGCGCACTCCTGAGGAGATGCGTGAGATACAGGACTGGCTTATCAAGTTCAACATACAGACCGTCCCCGGCGTGACGGAGGTGCTTTCGCTTGGCGGTGAGGTAAAGCAGTTCCAGGTTCAGGTTCGGCCACAGGACCTTCTCAGATATGATGTCTCTCTCAAGGAAGTGATAGAGGCGATTAAAACCAACAATTCCAACGTCGGCGCACAGTTCATCGTCAAGAACAATGAGGAATACATTGTCCGCTCCGTCGGTTTGGCAGAGAAGATCAGCGATCTTGAGGCGATTGTCCTGAAATCCAAGAAAGGTACGCCGGTGTTTCTGAGCCAGGTGGCAAGCGTTGTGATCGGCGGCGAGATTCGGCGAGGTCTTGCCACGACGAATGGCAAGGGAGAGGCTGTTGTTGGCATGGTGCTAAAGCTGATTGGGACAAATACGTCTACGGTCATCGAAGATGTGAAAGAAAAAATGGCCGAGATCAACAAGGTCCTCCCGCAAGGCGTGAAGGTGATTGCCTATTATGACCAGGCCACCCTCGTGAAGAAATGCATTCAGACCGTTGCCAAAGCACTGATCGAGGCGGTTATTCTCATAGTCATTATCCAGCTCGTGATGCTCGGAGGGTTCAGGCCAAGCCTTGTCGTCCTTGCTGCAATTCCTTTCTCACTCGCTTTTGCTTTCCTTCTCATGAAGCATTTCAATCTCTCGGCAAACCTCATGTCCCTTGGCGGACTGGCCATTGCCCTTGGCCTACTTGTGGACGGCGCTGTCGTCATGGTCGAAAACATAGACAGCCATCTTCGAAACGCTGGGCCTGACGAGCCGCTGATACATGTCGTAGCCAGATCCTGTTTTGAAGTGGCAAGGCCGATCCTGTTTTCCCTGCTTATCATCGTGATCGTCTTTCTGCCACTCTTTACGCTTCAAGGTGTGGAGGGAAAGACCTTCAAGCCTCTTGCCCAAACCATGTCTTACGCCATGCTGGGCTCGCTGCTATTTGCCATGTTGTTTGTGCCGGTTCTTGCAAGCCTCCTCATGAAGAGGCCAAAAGCTTCGGGAGAGCATAAAGAGGTCTTCGTTCTTCGCTGGTTATTGCGGTATTACCGGCCCGCAGTCTCCCACTTTGTGCAGAATCCGAAATCCGCCATCATCCTCTCGGCAAGTCTCCTTGCCATCGGCGGTCTTCTTTACAGTCTGCTCGGCTCGGAATTCGTGCCGAGGCTGAACGAGGGAGATCTTCTGGTCAGGGCAACCATGGCGCCTTCAATCTCAATAGAAGAATCAAGAGACAACATGCTCAGGTTCGAAAAAAGATTGATGACGAAATTTCCCGAAGTGAAAAGAGTCGTAACCCGCGTCGGCAGGGGAGAGGTCGGCGCGCATTCAGACCCTGTCAACAGCGCCGAAGCCTTTGTCGAACTCAAGCCGAAAAACGAATGGACATCCGCAAAAAGTCTTGAGGAGCTCTATTACAAGATGGGCGAGGAGTTCGAAGACTTTCCAAGCGTGCAGTTCAATTTCACTCAGCCTATTGCTGCCGCTGTTGATGAACTTCTGACCGGTATCAAGGCTGACCTTGCAATAAAGATATTCGGCCCTGACATGGAGGAGCTTAAGGAGCAGGCTGAAGCAATTGAAGCCGTAATTAAGAAAGTGCCGGGCGCTGCTGATGTGCAGAAGGACCAAGTATCCGGAACTCCCCAGCTTCGCATTTCGATAAACCGCCAGGCCATCTCGCGTTATGGGATCAATGTCGCGGATGTCCAGGAGGTGATCAGGACTGCAGTCGGCGGAGACAAGGCAGGCCATGTCTTTGAAGGGATCAAGCGCTTTGATATCTTTGTACGCTACGCTCCCGAGGCAAGACGAAGCGCCGAGCTTATTGGGAATATCCTCATCCCAGCTCCTGGAGGTCCGAAAGTTCCGCTTGGAGAGTTAGCGAAAATCGAGGAGATCGTGGGGCAGAGACAGGTGACCAGAGAAAACAACCAGCGGTTCATAACCGTGCAGTGTAATGTGAGAGGCAGGGACATAGGCTCCTTTGTCAGGGATGCTCAGAAGGCGATAGATGCCAGCGTTAAGCTGCCGCCAGGATACCTGACAAGCTGGGGCGGTCAGTTTCAGCTTCAGCAGGAGGCAAATAAACGGTTGGCCCTTGTCATCCCGATAACGCTACTGATCGTATTCCTGCTTCTGTATTCAGCATTCAATTCGATGAAGAATTCGTTCCTGATATTACTGAACATCCCCCTGGCCCTTGTCGGCGGCATCGTGGGGTTGTGGATCACAAGACAAAACCTTTCAGTGCCTGCCTCAGTGGGGTTTATCGCGCTTTTCGGCATTGCACTGGCAAACGGGATGGTACTCGTTACCTATCTCAATCAGCTGTTAAGAAATGGCGTCCCCATGCAGGAAACCTGCATTCAGGGCGCGTGCATGCGACTGAGACCTGTGCTCATGACCGCTCTGGCTGCTGCGCTGGGCTTGATCCCCATGGTGCTGTCCAGTGGTACAGGCAGCGAGGTGCAGCGGCCGCTTGCAACTGTTGTTATTGGAGGGCTGGTTACGTCAACCGTACTGACGCTTCTGGTCATTCCAGCCCTGTACCGGTGGTTCGCCATTAATCCTGAAGAAGAAACAGTAGAAAAATAGGAGAAAGAAAAGATGAAAAAGATCGAGGCATATATCAAATCTCACAAATTGACGGATGTGACCATGGCCCTTCAAAAAGTTGAAGGGCTTCGCGGCATGAGCGTGCTTTTTGCCCGAGGGTTCGGCCATCGAGATACTGCCGACAAACACCAAAAGCTCGATGATCTGATGGATTTTTCCGAGCATTCAAAGATTGAGATATTCTGCAATGACGACCTTGTAGAAGAGCTTGTCAATGTTATTGACAAGAATGCTGTCACAGGCTTGCGGGGCGATGGGAAGATCTACGTCTTGGATGTCATTGGCGCCGTGAAAATAGGAAAAGGCAAGATAGAATAATGTGGTAATTGGCATGGTCTCAGGGTGATGCTGTTCATGATGAGCGGCTTCACCTTGGGATATCCTCTGTGTCAGACAGTTGGAATATGCCTAAAGGAGACAGCATGGAAAAAGACAAAGGTAAAACAATTATAGATAAAATCTGGGATCTCTTTGCTTCCGTCAGGCTTGCGGTTGTCGTATTTGCACTGATATCCGCCACGTCGATAGTCGGCACTGTCCTGGAACAGCAGGCTGAACCGGAAAAGAACATCAAGGTCCTGGTGAAAATGTTCGGTTTTGATCATGAAACTGCGCACGGCGTGTTAGGGGTTCTCGACAGCATGCTCTTCACAAATATGTACCACTCATGGTGGTTTCTTGCGCTCCTACTTTTGTTTGCAACCAACCTGATCATATGTTCTTTGGACAGACTTCCAAGGGTGCTGAAGATGGTTAAGGAAAAAGTGCGTCCCATGCCTCTTGAGCATATAGAGAAAATGTCTATTACAAAGACTTTTTCACAAAGGGGCAAGGCTTCGCAATTAAAAGACTTTGCCCTTTCTGGTTTGAGCAGCATCGGATTTAAACCTCTCGAAACTTCCGGAGAGCAGGGAATTCAACTATATGCCGAAAAAGGTAACTTCACCAGACTTGGTGTGTATATCACACATTTGAGCATTCTGATCATTCTGGCGGGCGCGATCATAGGGATCTATTTCGGCTACAACGCTTTTCTGAACCTGCCGGAGGGTGAAATATCTTCTGTTGCGTATAAGGACAAGGGTGTCGAGATCCCGCTCGGATTCGATCTGCGATGCGATAATTTCGATGTTGAGTATTATCCGGGGACCGACATGCCAAAGGCATACAGGAGTTGGCTCACAGTTATGAAAAATGGCAAAGAGGTTACGAAGAAGTCCATAGTGGTCAATGACCCGCTTACATATGAAGGGGTGACATTTTACCAGTCAAGTTATGGGTCTGTGCCAAAGGGAATGGGGAATGGCATCCTGGTATTAAACGCTGTTTCAGCCAATGGGAAATCAGAGCAGAAAAAAATAAGGATAGGGGAAAGTTTTGCTATCCCCGGCACGCCTGTCACAGGCCATGTGTCTGATTTCAGCCCCGCACTTTCGATAGACCAGTCAGGGAAACCTTTTACGTACTCCGAGCGAATGACGAACCCTGCCGTATTAGTGGAATTCTCCGAGCCGGGGAAAGCGAAATACTCCGGTTGGCTGTTGAAAAGATATCCGCAGACTTGGTCTTTGCCTGATGGCAACAGGGTTGAGTTTCTGGATTACTGGGGCGTTGAATATACCGGCATGCAGGTGCGGAAAGACCCCGGCGTATTCGTCGTCTATCTTGGGTGTATTATCATGGCGGTCGGACTCTATATGACGTTCTTTATGAGCCACAGGAGGGTCTGGGTCGCCTTGACTGAAGAGAAGGGCAGTGTGAAGGTTCTGATCGGCGCCTCTGCCAACAAGAACAGGACATCATTGGAACGAAAGATCGAGAAGATGGCAACCGCAATCAGCGCCGGCCACAAAGGAGGAAAATAACATGACCAGTTCTGTTTTCTTCGGATTGGCAACCATAGCATACATTTTCGCTATGATACTTTATATAGGCTATCTCGCCTTCAGGAAGAACTCGGTGGGCATCGTGGCAACGACCGTCACGATTGCAGGCTTTGTCTCCCAGACCCTGGCGCTCCTGATGAGATGGGCCGAGTTCAAGGAAATCGGGGGGATGGGCTGGGTCCGTGCAGTCCCCCTGACAAACCTCTATGAATCCCTCATATTCTTTGTCTGGTGCCTTATCCTTGTCTATCTTGTGATTGAGTTCAGATACAAGAACAGGAGTTTCGGCGCTTTCATCACTCCGGTAGCTGCCCTTGCCCTTGCCTTTATAGATCTCACCGGCATGTCGAAAAACATCCAGCCTCTTGTCCCGGCCCTGCAGAGCAACTGGCTTCTTGCGCATGTCATGATGAGTTTTATCTCCTATGCCCTTTTCGCTGTGTCGTTCAGTACTGGGCTTATGTATCTCATTGTGAAGTCTGATCAGAGGAACGAGGCGTCATACATATTCTGGACGGTAACGCTTGGCATTCTTGTTGCGACGCTTGCCGCGATGGGCCTTGATTTTCTCACGTTCAAGGTGGCCTTTATGGGCAAACAGGAATTGATAAGAAGTTACCTTTTCAGGGCCTCATTCAGAAGCGAGTCGACAGCCGTTGTAGCTGCCAGCCTTGCCGCGACTGCAGGTATTATCTTTGTGGTCTGGCGTTTCGGAGGCGCGCTGAAAAGAATAATCTCCGGATTCAATATCTCGGCTGACACAGTTGATGAACTGACCTATAAGAGCATAGCGATCGGCTTCCCTATCTTCACGCTGGGAGGACTTATTTTCGGTGCGATATGGGCTGACCAGGCATGGGGCAAATACTGGACGTGGGACCCCAAGGAGACCTGGTCTCTTATCACCTGGTTCTTTTATGCGTTTTTCCTCCACAGCCGTCTCATGAGGGGATGGAAAGGGAAGAAGGTCGCTGTAGTTGCCGTGCTCGGCTTTGTTGCAGTCGTATTCACATATCTCGGCGTAAACCTCCTGCTTTCAGGTCTGCATGCATATGGGTCGGAATAATTTTCAGGAGGAAACATTAACGTATGGATGAGCTTTTCAAGAATATGAAATTTCGCTGGCTGTTCGCAACACTTTTGGCGATCGTCCCTCTTGAAATATTGTCTCTTTTCTCGATCCACCTTCCATTATGGATCGAGCTTCCTTTGCTGATTGCTGTTATTGTCGTATTTGGTAGAAAGGTCTTCATAGGCGGCATCAGAAGTCTTATGAGGCTGAACTTTGCCGACATTGACCTGCTTATGACAATAGCCGTTTTCGGTGCACTTTATCTTCGACAGTTTGAGGAGGCAGCGATCATCGTTGTTCTTTTTGCCCTCGGAGAGACCCTTGAGGAATTCGGCATGGAGAGAAGTCAGGCAGCCTTAAAAGGACTTATCGACAAGACTGCCAAGTCAGCGCTCATCAAAGAAAGAGGAAAAGAGATTCCGATTGAAAATATCGAAACGGGCGAAATTATGATTATAAAACCCGGTGACCAGATTCCGTTGGACGGAGAAATCGTCTTCGGGAACTCTCTAATTGATGAAGCGACAATAACCGGCGAACCCCTTCCAGCGAGTAAGTACATCGGTGATCCGGTTTATGCCGGCACGGTCAATACGCAGGGCTATCTAGAAGTGAAGGTTACTAAGAAGGCAAAGGATTCTGCTCTTGCGAAAATAATCGATCTGACATTCCAATCCGCCGAAAAGAAAGCATCATCACAAAAGTTTATCGAGAAATTTGCGGAAATTTATACTCCTTCAATAGTATTTACAGCTCTCTTGCTCATCCTGATTCCTGTCGCACTATTGGGCAAACCGCTTGCCCCCTGGCTTACGCAGGCATTGACCCTGCTCATTATCGCCTGCCCGTGTGCTTTGGTAATTTCCACCCCCATTGCCATATTCTCGGCCGTCGGAAATGCAACCGCGAAGGGAGTGCTAATCAAGGGAGGGAGATTTATTGAAGAGATGGGTAAGGTACAAGCCATTGCTTTCGATAAGACCAGAACGTTGACAAAAGGTGAACCAGTCATCTCTGACGTAGTTCCCTTCAATGGGTTCACGGAAGAAGAGGTAATCGCATGCGCTGCCGGGATGGAAACATTTTCGGAACATCCAATTGCAAAGGGTATCCTGGATAAATCAAAGAAGTTAGACGTCAGGGTCCACGAGTATGAGAATTTTAGGGCCATTCCAGGCAAGGGATTAAAGGGTGAGTGCATGATCTGTTTCGATAAACACCACTGCATGGGGAATATCAAGTTTGTCACAGAGGAGCATACTGTTGAAGAGCCTGTCTTAAAGAAAGTTGCGGAATTCGAGGTGCAGGGAAAAACAGTAATTGTGATCAGCGACAACAAAAGAGTCAAAGGAATAATCGGCGTTGCCGATGAAATCAGAGAAGAGAGCAAGCCGCTTACCGATACGCTTTTGAAAATGAATATCATCCCGGTAATACTGACTGGCGATAATAAGGCAGCTGCCGGTTTTGTTGCTGCACACCTCGGAATCGGGGTTGTGAAGGCGGAATTGCTGCCGAGCGAAAAAGTGGAAGAACTATCAAGGCTTATCCAACGGTATAAGCATGTTGCCATGGTGGGTGATGGCGTAAATGATGCGCCCGCCCTTGCCACTGCATCTGTGGGGATTGCAATGGGCGCAATCGGTTCGGACGTTGCCATCGAAAATGCAGATATCGCTCTTATGAACGACAAGATAGGCCTGGTGGCTTACCTCGTTGGCTTGGGCAGGTCATGTGCAAAGAAGATACGTTATAACATAGCTTCGGCCGTAACGGTGAAATTTCTTTTCTTGTTCCTGGCTATGGCGGGCTTGAGCAATCTGGCTATGGCGATCTTTGCCGATGTCGGGGTTACTGTTCTGGTAATCATGAATAGCTTGAGATTGTTCGGATATGAAGACAGATAAAGGAGGAAAGCAATGAAGAAACTAACACTGTCCATTGGAACGGTGCTCTTGATGAGCAGCCTTTTGGGGTGCGGAACTGCTGCGAAGGAAATCCAGTCGAGATCTCAGGGCGAAAAGACGGATGTTTTCACGGAAGTAAGTAATGGGAGTGCAATCCCCAAGGGATTTGCTGATCTGATTATCAAGACGACCATCAAGACACATATTGAAGGCTACTACGCACTCGAATCAAAAGAGTCCCTGCACGGCAAGCCGGGATATCCGTTTGTCTTTAACATCGACGGTCAGGGTATTGAATGGAAAGTTGACGGGATTAAGGATGTCAAACCTGCATATAATCCTGACGGAACAACAAGCCGTGATCCGGAAGCCCGTGATGGACTCAAATATGTTCTCGAAAAGAAGTTGCGGCTTGCTGCCGGAGAGCACAAGATATATTTCGGCTTGCCCGAAGATAAATATGCCATGGAATTTGAAATAGCCCTGCGGGATGGAGAGGCAAGTACGCTTGAGTTTAAGCCGATCTACAGGACAAAGAGAATTCCCACGAGGATACCGACTTTTTTGAAAGGGATAGACAAATATGCGGTGTTCCTTGATGGGGTACCAGTGACAACCGCTGCAGAATCTTCGTTCGGCGGGGAAGATATTATAAATGAGAAACAAGAAAGAGAAGTGAAGGCTACATGGCCACATAAGAGGGGAGGATGGATGCGCATGGATAGTATTGAGGAAAAAAGAGAGATACTGAAACAGCACGGGTTTTTGGAATGCAATGGCTACTGGGTACGGGATGACGTCTGCATACTCGGTGAACTCATTGCCGGGAGCGCTCCCAATTTCATCAGAGCCTTTCTTGATGCAACAGAGCGTAGGAGTGTGAGTCGAACTAACGGAAGCCTCTCAACGGAAGTTTTAGACCCGAGCAAGGAGGCTGATGATTTCGAAGAGTGAGAAGAAAATGAGAGTGCATCTTCATTTCATAGTCCCTGAAATAAAAGACGGGGAAACGCAGCCGACGCGACCAAAGCATATTATCCCCTTGGCCAATACATGATGATTCCGACGCCCGCGAGGCAAATCACCCCGCCGATGATGTCGTATCGGTCCGGTGCGATCTTGTCGACCGACCAGCCCCAAAGGATTGACATTACAACGAATATTCCACCATAGGCGGCATAGACTCTTCCGAAATGTGCAGGCTGGAAAGTAGGAATGATCCCGTAGAGAATGAGTACCACCGCGCCAGCAACCGCATAATAGATGCTCTTTCCACCTCGTAGCCATATCCAAACCAGGTATCCACCGCCGATTTCACAGAGACCAGCAAGAAAGAAATAAAAAAGCGATTTCCCAATATCTGCCATACATACCTCCTCAGGCAATTATAACAGTTCGCAACATCCATGCACGCTGCTCTCGGTTCTTCCTGGCAGGTAGTTCCCCTTTACTTCCTGTCGGCCTGGGGATAATGTTTTTCTAATGACAGAACAAATACTGAATCAGCTTATGAAAACGCCCGTAATATCCATATGTATCGGAGCCGCGGATCAATATGAGATAACAAGTGTCGTTAAAGAGATCGATGTTGACAGGGAGGTTCTTTCTCAGCTAAAAGGGGCCCTGATAGTGATCAGTAAGCAGCTGATCCACTAAGTGTTAAAAGACAGGCGGACTTCAACCATAAAGTCAGCGTTTCGCAGGAGGATAACATTTGTATTATTGGATGAAAAATTCATTCGGCTCATCTCCCAAGATAGTGGGTGAAGAGACTAATTTACGGAAGAATTTGTCATGATAGAAAGATGTCAAAGAGGCGAAACCTGTTGGACGAATATCGATTCCCCGGATTTCATCCAAAGGCAGGTATACAGGGGGTATTTGGCGACCCGAAGGCGCGCATTATACGGCTTGAGCGGACTCAAAAAAAACAGTCTGTGGCTGCTGCGGCACCGCACATCGAAGTTACTACGACAAGAGGGTTCGACGCATACGGGATCTGTCTTGTGGGAATGCCCGGATATATTTGGAAGTGGAGGGACGACGGGTTCAGTGCAAAAGGTGCGGAAAGGTGAAGCAGGAGGAATTGCAGTGGTTGGCGG
>JBFLVX010000069.1:0-11880 GCA_040758255.1 Nitrospirota bacterium | reverse complement strand
AAGCACGTTGCGCATGTTAAAGTCCTGCGCCAGCCTTACAAGAGCGTCATATACAGCATTGTCTCCGTGAGGGTGGTACTTCTTCAGCACCTCACCCACGACGCCGGCGCATTTTGAATGCTTCTTGCCGGGCAGAAGTCCTTCTCTCAGCATTGCGTAGAGTATGCGGCGCTGAACAGGCTTAAGCCCGTCCCTCACATCAGGCAGCGCCCTCCCAACGATTACGCTCATCGCGTAATCGAGATAGGATTTTCTCATCTCTTCTTCAATGTTTATATTAATCTTTCCCATTAAATCTCCTTAAGAAAAAGTGAGAACTAAGAACTGGGAAGTGAAAAGACAAATTTGTTATTTCTTACTTCTTAGTTCCTATTTCCCAGTTCCTATTTATATGTCCAGATTTCTTACCTCAAGCGCGTGCTTTTCAATGAACTCTTTTCTCGGCTCTACACTGTCGCCCATGAGGATAGTGAATATCTCCTCTGCCTTTACAGAATCTTCGACGCTCACCTGCATCAGCGTCCTCTTCTTCGGATCCATCGTCGTCTCCCAGAGCTGCTGCGGGTTCATTTCGCCGAGCCCCTTATATCTCTGTATGCTTATGCCTTTTTTTGCTATGGAGAGTATGTGCTCAAAGAGGTCTCTTGTGCTCCCAAATTCTTTAATAGCATCGTTGTCTTTTATTTTATACGGCGGGTCTCCGAGGTCCTTAAGCGATGCGCGGAGACTCTTGAGCTCCCTGAAATCAGGCGATGATAAAAACTCATTGTCCACGATAAGCTTGAGTCCGTCTCTCTGAAGTTCAATCCTGAATGCCTGATGCTCTTCGTCAGGCTCGATCTTTTCAGAAATGAGCGGGAGTTTCTTCCTGAGACTCGCGATCAGCGCATTTATCTGCTTTTCGTCTTTTAGTGTATCCCTCTGAACATCAAGAGCGATAAGGAGTTTGATCGCATCCGTATCTATCTTCCTTCTGGCGAACCACTCGATAAGCTTTGAGAACTTTGAAAGCTTCTTTATGTAAGGGATTATATCTTTGCCGGTCAAAGAGCCGCCGTTCACGCGGATCTCTATATCCTCTGCGGCAAGTTCAAAGAGCATATCTTCGAGTGTGCTCTCGTCCTGTATGTACCGTTCGGACTTGCCTTTCTTTACCCTGAAGAGGGGCGGCTGGGCGATAAAGAGATAACCCTTCTCTATTATCTGGGGCATCTGCCTGAAGAAGAAGGTGAGGAGGAGGGTCCTGATATGCGCTCCGTCCACATCAGCGTCAGTCATAATAATTATCTTATGGTAACGGGCCTTTGCAATGTCAAAGTCCTCTGCGCCTATGCCGGTGCCCAGAGCGGTTATCAGGATCCTTATCTCATCGGAATTGAGCATCTTGTCAAAGCGCGCCTTTTCAACATTGAGTATCTTTCCCTTCAGGGGCAGTATCGCCATATTCTGCCGGTCCCGGCCCTGTTTTGCGGAGCCTCCCGCGGAGTCTCCCTCAACAATATATATCTCGCTCAGTGCCGGGTCTTTCTCAGCGCAGTCTGCAAGTTTTCCTGGGAGCCCCGTATTCTCAAGCGCGCCCTTTCTCCTTGTGAGGTCTCTTGCCTTTCTTGCGGCCTCCCTGGCCCTTAAAGCCTGGATCGCCTTCTCTATTATCTTTCTGGCTACAGCCGGGTTCTGCTCAAAATAATTGCCCAATGAATCATTGACCAGCGATTCCACTATACCCTTCATCTCGCTGTTGCCAAGCTTTGTCTTTGTCTGGCCTTCAAACTGCGGCTCCGGGAGCTTGACGCTCACAACCGCTGTCAGGCCTTCCCTGATGTCATCGCCTGTCAGGGATTCCTTTGATGTTATGAGGTTGTTGGAGGTTGCGTAGCTGTTGGCTGTTCTTGTAAGCGCGGATTTAAAGCCCACGAGATGGGTTCCGCCCTCTTTGGTATTGATATTATTAGCAAATGAGTAGAGGGTCTCGGAATAGCCGTCATTATACTGAAGCGCAACCTCCGCTGTGATGCCGTCTTTCTCCTTTATTACATAAACCGGCTTTGGATGAAGAAGGTTCTTGTTCTTGTTGAGATGTTCTACAAACGATATAATGCCTCCGCTATAGAAGAAGGTCTGCTCCTTGCCGCTCCTCTCATCAGTAATGCTGATCTTGAGGCCCCTGTTCAGAAACGCGATCTCCCTGAACCTGTTTGAGAGAGTATCGTAGCTGAATTCCACATTTTCAAATATCTCCGCGTCCGGCTTAAAGGTTATCTTGGTCCCCCTGCTTTTGGTGTTTCCTACTTGCGTGAGCTTATCTGTTGGGACGCCCCTTTTATAATGCTGCTCCCAGACTTCGCCGTTCTGCTTCACCTCGAGGTCAAGCCATTCAGAGAGAGCGTTTACAACCGATACGCCGACGCCGTGAAGCCCTCCTGATATTGTGTATGCCTTGCTCTCGAACTTACCGCCCGCGTGAAGTTCTGTAAGGGCGATCTCGGCGGCAGATCTTTTCTTGGAGTCCCCGGGATGCAGTCCTGTAGGGATGCCCCTGCCATTGTCAATAACGGTAGCGCTCCCGTCCATATTGATGGTGACGCTTATCTCGCTGCAGAAACCCGCAAGCGCCTCGTCAACGCTGTTGTCTATAACCTCATAGACAAGATGGTGAAGCCCGTCAATGCTTGTGCTTCCTATATACATGGCTGGCCTCTTCCTGACAGCCTCAAGCCCCTTCAGCACCTTTATTGAGTCCGCGCCGTATTCCTCCGGCGCCTTTGTTTTCTTATCTTCCATTTATTCCCTTTCGTACCCTTAGAAAATGCAGATGTTGAGAAAAAATTTATTTTTCGATACCTTTGTGTACATTTCACTGATAGTTGCAGGGATATTGTTATACATATAACAAATAAAGATAATTTAAATAAACCATCGAGTTAAATAAATTTTTGAGCAATGTCTGCATTTTCCTGATTTAATATCTGAGTTCCACTTCCTATTTCTTGCTTCTCTTTGAATCACACCCGCATCGGCATGATTACACATTTACATCCCTTCTCTTCCGCCTCAAGCAGAAGGGAAGGGCTCAGCGGTTCCTGAAGCTCGATCTTCATTGACTCCCCGTCCATTGACTGGACTGCATCAATGAGGTAGCGGGCATTATATCCAATGGATATATCATCCCCTTTGTACTGAGCTGCCATCTCTTCCCTTGCCTCGCCCACATCAGGGTTAATGGAGCTTAGGGTCACCTTCCCGGATTCAAGGTCAAACCGCACTGCATTTGTGCGCTCTCTGCTCATGATCGAGATCCTTTTCAGCGCCTTTAAAAATGTTGTCTTGTCAAGCGTAACCTGCTTTTCATTGTCCTTGGGGATAACCTGCTCGTAGTTTGGATATGTGCCCTCTATAAGCCTTGAGGTAAGCACAAGGCTGTCAATAACAAAGAAGATATGGTTTTTATCAAGGCTGAGGCTTATGCTGCCGGAAGCGCCTTCAAGCAGTCTCCTCAGCTCCATAGCAGCCTTCTTTGGCAGTATGAGCTTCTTTTCCTCAGAGAGTGTCCCATCAATATTTTTTGTGACCATGGAGAGCCTGTGTCCGTCAGTGCCGACAACTTTTAGTTCAATATTCTTCTTCTTGGGGATAAAATGCATCAGGAGGCCGTTCAGTGTGTATCTCGTATCGCTTTCCCCTGTCGCGTAAATTGTCTTCTCTATCATCTCCCTGAGTATTTCAGCATTTATTTTAAGCTCCTCTTGTCCCGCCGGTATCTCAGGCAGAGCAGGATATTCTGCTTCAGGAAGCCCCATTAATTTAAAGGTGCTTTTCCCGGAGGTAACTTTAAGCCAGTTATTCTCCTGAGACTCTATCAGTATGTCACCTTCCACTTCCCTCGCAATCTCAAAGAGTTTTCTCGCCGGGATGCAGAGGCTTCCCTTCTCGATTATCTCTGCGTCAATAGGGCCTTTAAGCGCAATATCAAGGTCAGTAGCCAGCAGGGACGCTGTCTTGCCGACCTTCAGCAAAAAATGGCTGAGGATAGGCATGGTTGTCTTCTTATCGACTATTCCCTGAATGCTTTGCAGCGCCGCCTGTATTTCTATTTTTTCTATCTTGAGCTTCATTTTCCCCTCCCGGTTCAATGATTCATTAAACCTTACATAACAGAGATTTTTATCTTGTTTATCAGGTAATCTATTTTCTTGTTAAATTCCTCATCCTCTTTCCTGCGTTTCTCGATCAGTTTGCATGCGTGTATCACTGTTGAATGATCCTTGCCGCCAAAGCTCTTACCGATGTCGCTGAGCGAAAAATCGGTCAGTGCCTTGATTAAATACATTGCAACCTGCCTTGGGAACGCAATGTCCCTTGTTCTCTTTTTGGCCTTTATCTCATGAGGCTTCAGCCCGTAGTATTCACAT
Organism: Nitrospirota bacterium; assembly: GCA_040758255.1. Taxonomy (GTDB): domain Bacteria; phylum Nitrospirota; class Thermodesulfovibrionia; order UBA6902; family UBA6902; genus JACRPZ01. The sequence goes on along the minus strand of JBFLVX010000069.1, from coordinate 7,471 downwards.
ACGGCCTTCTGTATGAAATCTGAGGAGAGCGCCTTTACCTCTTCATGGATCAGGTCTTTCAAAACGCTTTTTGTCATCTCAACGGTTATCTCTTTGCCTGAGAGAGAAGAGTGCGCTCCAAGCCTTATCATGCATGCCTCGAGGTCCCTGATATTTGATTTGATGCTGTGTGCTAAAAAACTGATAACATCCCCCGGCAGGTCAATGCCCTCTATCTCGCTCTTTTTGCCTAATATAGCCATCTTCGTCTCAATATCAGGAAGCTGGATATCCGCAATCAGCCCCATGCCGAATCTGGACCTCAGCCTCTCGGTAATCGGAGAGATATCTTTTGGCGGCCTGTCGCTTGAAAAGACGATCTGCTTGTGAGAGTCATAAAGGGCGTTGAATGTATGAAAGAGCTCCTCCTGCGTTCCGCTCTTGCCCGCGATGAACTGGATATCATCAATAAGAAGCACATCAAGGTTTCTGTACTTATCCTTAAATTTATCCATCTTGTCGTTTCTCATGGAGAAGACAAATTCATTCATAAACTGCTCGGCAGGCGCATACAGCATCCTGGCATCCGGTTGTTTATCTATCACTAAGTTGCCTATCGCATTCATGAGATGCGTTTTACCCAGGCCGACCCCGCCGTAGATAAACAGAGGGTTATATGTCTTGCCCGGTGAATTGGCAACCGCCCCTGCCGCTGCATGGGCGAACTGATTGCTCGGCCCGACTACAAAGGTCTTAAATACAAATTTTGGGTTAAGGAAGATGCCGCGGTTTGCGAGTTTAGCCCTTCTGTCTTCGCGCCCTTTCTCAATCTTTCTGTGGGCCGGATCATCATCTTTTTCAGTAACCTTGAATTTGACAGCAATCTCTTTCTTGAGAAACTTCTGAAGCGTCTCTGCAATCAGCCCCGGGTAATGGTCATCAATCCATTCCCTGAAGAACCTGTTCGGAACTTCGAGTACGGCATTCTGGTTTTGAAGCTCTAATAATTTAATAGGCCTGAACCATAATTCAAATGTCTGAGCGCCGACTTTTGACTCTATGGATTCAACGGTTTTTCCCCAAGCTTCTTCTATACTCATTATTCCCCTGCATATATAATCGAATTTAATAAAAAGGCGGCCTTGGCAGTTATTAACACCTGTTTGTAAGTTGTTGATAAACCTGCTGAAAGGTTAGATATTATATCTGATGCCTGTCATCATAAGCAAGCTATTTTTTATGTCCGATAGAAGGGAAAACCGGCACAGGGAAAAAGCGGTAATCGGGCTGAAAGAGGCGGCTGTCAGCCTTCGCATTTTTCAATAATTTTATTATAGCCACTTATTACATTGCGTGGTATAATATGAACCGATGTCAGACATAGCACGCACAGAAGAGCCGCATTCTGAAACACCGCCGTCCGCTCTCGCCTCCGGAACTGATGCGGAGGTTTCCACCGGTATTCGTTTTAAGCTGCCTGTCTTTGAAGGCCCGCTCGACCTCCTGCTTCATCTTATAAAAGATAACAAGATAGATATCTACGATATCCCGATAGTTCAGATAACACATCAGTACATGGAGTACATTGAACTTATGCAGGAGCTGAACCTTGATATTGCCGGTGATTTCCTTGTGATGGCTGCAACCCTCATACATATAAAATCCAAGACCCTTCTGCCTCCTGATATTAAGGAGAGTGAAGAGCCTATAGAGGACCCAAGGGCAGAGCTTGTTCAAAGGCTTCTTGAATACAAGAGGTTTAAAGAAGCGTCAACTCATCTCAGAAGCAGGGAGGATATCTGGAAGAATATTTACCACAGGAGCCTTACAGAGGAGGGGGGTATTGACCTCAGCCTTGATGAGGAACCCTCGCTTTTTGAAGTGAGCGTATTTGATCTGATCTCTGCTTTTAAAATTCTTCTGAAAAAGGCGCCTGCGCATGTTCTTGAAATAACGCGCGAGACGTTAACTGTTTCAGATAAGATAAACTTCATAATGGAGCGGCTTGAAAAAGAGGACGCGGTAAGGTTCCTCGACCTCTTTGAGGAAGGCTATACCAAGATCACGCTTATTGTTACATTCCTCGCTCTTCTTGAGCTCAGCAGGCTTGGCCTTGCAAAGGCATATCAGGAGGATATATTCGGTGTAATCTGGATTATGAACCCGCAGAAAACTGTTACGGGAATAACTCCGGCTGCTGAGCTTCCCGCTTCAGAAACTCCGGAGACCGACTAAACAGGACCTTGTATCATCTCTATTGATTCTTTAACGATCTCCCTGACCATTTCGTTGTTGTCATCGGCAGCCTCTGATAAAAACGGCAGCGCGTCTTTATGGCGGATAATTCCGAGAACATTTGCGGCATCCCCGCGTATGGTGGGGTTTGTGTTCTTCAGGCAGGCTGTGATTCCGGGGAGAGCGGCTGGCAGATAATCAGGGGCTTCTGCTGAAAGGGTCTCAACGAGAGCTGTTGCGCCTATCCTGACCCTGCTTCGTTCATCTTCCAGCAGGCTGCCTATTAGAGGATAGAGGCTCTTATCTTTTCTAAACATGGCAATAATGTTCTCAAGAAAGCCATTCTCCATGTAATCCGCTATCATCTTTTTCATAATTGAAAAATAATTCCACTATTGACTAACGCACTAATAATGTCCGTTTGTCCGAAAGCCCTGACCAGTTCGGGACAGGCTCCGCGCGTCTATCTGCCGTCATTCCCGCTTGTCGGGAATCTAACGGCGGGCAATAATAGAAGATTCCGGACAAGCCGGAATGACAGACGTGAATGAATATAAGACATTATTTATGCATCTATCAATAAAATGCATTTATTAGAATTAAAAAATGACTATCAGGTTCTGAGGCTGACTAACATTACATATTGCGTATTAGTCAGCCGATTAATATTGTGATGAAAGACGATAAAATTATAACATGACTAATATTACAAATATCATATTAAGTCAGTTGAAAAATATAATGATAGTTATCTCATAGCCTTCAATAGTTATTGACCGAATCACAACTTTGTGCTAATGTTCTCTAACTAGATAATAACTTGGCGGGACAGCTAATGAGTTACGTTTGCTCGCTCAGTTGAGACCTTCAGTAGAGTGGGAATCTTGAAGCCAGGAGAAATCGACAGATAATGCCAGTTATTTCGCCTTATACCTTAGAGCATAAGTCCTTGTCAAAACCAGCACTTGCAGAGCCTCTATGGCGGTATATGGACTTCACGAAGTTCGTTGCAATGTTGATTAATGAGGGTCTGTACCTATCGAGGATAGACCGACTCGGCGATGCATATGAAGGTTGGATTCCCAAGTCGTCAAAGAAACAGTGTGGCGGCTTTTTTGGACAGCAATACATGAAGAGAGACATTGAGCTAAAGAAGCAAAGCATCGCCATGAGGCGACTTTTTTTTACGAGTTGCTGGCATGCCAATGATGAGCAATCGGATGCTATGTGGAAGCTGTATGTAAAGGGGAACGAAGGCGTAGCAATTCGTACAACTTGTCGCAACCTCCAAGAGTCGCTGAAGGACGCTCCTGAAGAGTTGTGGCTTTACGAGGTTATGTATGCAGATTCCGAAAAGAAACCCATTCACGGTGGTTCAATGCTTCGCGCCTGTTTGACAAAGAGGCCGCCCTTCGCTTATGAAAAAGAGGTTAGGGTCGTGTGGCACCGTAAAACACCCTCGAAAGCCCATAGCAAAAAGAGTGAGTTATACAGAGGCTTCTATGTCAAATGCAACTTGGCGACCCTTATACAACAAGTGTATGTTGCTCCGACTGAGAACCCTTGGTTTGTCCCAATAGTCAAGGATGTCCTCGAAAAGTATGGAATCGTAGCAGAGGTCGTGCAATCAGGCTTGCACCTAAAGCCTCAGTGATCTTGTTTATTCTTTGAATCTCCTGTCTGGCCGGAATACATCGGCAAAAAGGAGTGCGTTAGTTTTTGAAATTGGACAGGATGAATATCAACCAGTTGTTCAAGCGGGGAGCCCGCTTAATTTATTGTTAACTGCTGAAGGGCTTATGAAGATAGTCACATGGAATTGCAACGGGGCTTTTAGAAAAAAACTCACCGAAGTCGATGCACTTGATGCCGATGTGATTGTTGTTCAAGAGTGCGAAAACCCAGCAGAGTCCAGCCGAGCGTATCAAGAATGGGCCGGAGAATATCTCTGGAGAGGTGATTCCAACCACAAGGGAATAGGGGTTTTCCCACGGAAGGGAAATATAGTTGAACAACTCAACTGGTCTGGCACTTTTGAACTGACGGGCATAGCAAGCCAGAGCCAAGCTCTGAGGTGGTGCAGTGAGGATTTGAGGTTATTCCTTCCTTTCTTTATCAACGGCAAATTCACTGTCTTGGCTGTTTGGACGAAAGGAAGTAACGATCAAGCGTTTGGATATATGGGGCAATTTTGGAAGTACCTGCAAATCCATCGCTCCAATCTTTCACAGCCCAATACGGTAGTTCTTGGTGACTTTAATAGTAATGCGATTTGGGATAAGGCAGATAGATGGTGGAGCCATTCTGATGTTGTTTCTGAACTACAGAAACTTGGGTTCGATAGCTTGTATCACCAACAATCAGGAGAAGCGCAAGGCTCAGAAACAAAATCAACATTCTATCTGCATCGAAATTCTGCCAAGGGCTATCATATTGATTACGTATTTATGGCAGCAAATCTCTTGTCTCGTTGTGATCTTGAGATTGGCGATTTCGAAAAATGGATCAGGGTCAGTGACCATATGCCGCTGACCCTAGATATGCAAAGTTAACAAGGCGTTACACCGGACAAACCGGTTGAACGCAACGTTCCCCACTCGCTTCGCTCGTGGGAATGCCAAATCATCTCTCCACAATAATTCTTCCACTGCCTTTTACAACCTCGCCGATTATCCAGTACGGCGCTTTCTCTTTCTTCATTATTAGGTCAAACTTCTTAAGTCCCTTTTCAGGGAGTGATATGAGCAGTCCGCCTGATGTCTGGGGGTCAACAAATGCCAGTTTGTCAGCATCTTCGAAACCCGATGGGAAGGAGACGTTTTTGCTGACGAATTCAAGGCTCTTTTTTGCCCCTTTCTGAACTATGCCGGATGCAATCAGCTCTTTAACATTGCTCATAAAAGGGACCGAGCTGTTCTTAATTATCAGATTGACCTTTGAGCTTTTTGCTATATTAAGCGCGTGTCCTAACAGCCCGAACCCCGTAACATCAGTGGCTGCCTTTGCTCCGGAAGAGACAGCGGCTTTTGATGCGGTCTTGTTGAGCATGAGCATTGAAGCGATAACGGGTTTTAACGCGGACTCCTTCATCTTGCCGAGTTTGACCGCTGAGGTAAGAATGCCCGTGCCTATCTTCTTTGTCAGTATAAGGATATCCCCTGCCTTTGCCCCGCCGGTCTTCAATATCTTCCCTTCGTCCACAGTCCCTGAAACAGCAAAGCCGAACTTGAACTCATTATCCTCAATGCTGTGGCCGCCTATCAGGCACGTCCCAGCTTCGCTCAGCTTGTCTATGGCGCCCTTAAGCAGCCTTTTGATAACAACCGGGGAGAAATCACACGTTGCGAAACCAAGTATTGCAAGGGCTGTAAGTGGCGTCCCGCCCATTGCATAGACATCGCTCACCGAGTTCGCCGCGCAGATCGCGCCAAAGGTGTACGGGTCATCAACAATAGGCGTGATGACGTCCACAGTCTCAACCATGAGAGTATTTTTATAACGGAATACCCCTGCGTCATCTCCCGGGCCAACAACGACCCCACGGTTTTTACAACTGTATAAATCTGCCAATATTTCGGATAGGTCCGCCGGACCTAACTTGGCAGCTCAGCCGCCCGCTTTTACCTTTTGTGTGAGTCTAACTTTTTTCATATTTAATTATGATACGTTCAGGAGTATTTGTAGTCAAGCTTACAAATAACTCTTGCAAAAAAGAACCCTATAATGGACTTGATGTAAACGCTTCTATCCTACGGACAGTAAAAATGCATACAAAAAGGGCGGCCATTTATGGCCGCCCTTCTGATTTCTGAACCTTAGCCTGATCTCCTTACGGCAATGTCTCCGTAAAGCTCCACTTGTAGTAAGGCGCTGCTGCAGCCCCTGACACTATCTGTTCTATAGTAGATGCCGCTGTCCCTGACGGCACTACTATTACATCCAATTTATAGTTGCCCGGCAGTATACCGCTCTTCTGAAGCGAGAAAAGCTCCGTATAAACATCATCATCCGTATAAGTCATCCACGGCTGAATCATTGCCGGGAATGGAAGCCACTGATGAAATTCGCTCAGCATGAATTTGCCTCCATAGGCCGGTGCATCAAGCACAAGATAGACGTCCGCATGGCCGTTTCTCCAGCACGGCAGCCACAAACTTCCGGTCAGCATATCCCCTGCCTCTCCAAGTCCGAACGGACGCGCTACCATCGGATCATAGCTCATGAAGATACCGGGTGCGAATGTGCCGATGTTTGCCGGTGATGTGGGGATGTTCATGGTGTAGGCGCAAGCCGGAGGGGGAACAGGAACAGCAGTAACACCACCCACCACAACACCACTCAGACTCCCACTGACTCCTGTGCTCGTAACCTGCGCCGAATTCAGAAAAGTAGAGACGGAGCCGGTGCCGCCATTAATCAGATATACCTGTTGGTCATATATAACTCCGAGAAAGTCACCGTTGAAATAGTCTATGTCTTCGAACCAAGTATTTGTAGTAACCGCTGTGCCGGCGTATGCACCGCTGTCTGCCACTCTATATATCTCTGTACTATTGGAAGCGTACAATTGACCGCTGGCCGGGTCTATGCCTGTGGAATGCGTGTGCGGCAAAACACCCCCCGCAAGTCCCAGTGAGGTAAATGTTGTAAGGTTATAAGCCACCGCGGGACCATATTCATTTATACCATAGAGAGCGCCGTTCTTGACCGCACCCCCTTGAAACGTCACGCCTGTCGCCGTGAAAAGGAGAGCAGCCGTCCCGGTGGTTGGATCCATAGAATATATGTTACCGCCACCGCCGCTTCCAAAGCGGTCTAATAAAAGCAGTCTACTGGTGACAGGGTCCCAAGCCATGCCTATGACCTGATTGATACTGAATGAAGCTGAAAGATTACCAACGGGGTTAAGCGCAGTGCTGACCGTGTCGTAGTGACCGACCAGACCTGCCGTATCACAGAAATAGACATCTGCGGCATCTGCAGACATCGCGCTCAGCATGAGGAGTACCGCTGTGACAAACACAGAAATACTTACATAGATTAAAAACCTAAAAGACTTCTTAAAATACTTCATCTATCCCCCTTTTCTTTTTATATAAGTCGAATATAAAAACTTCCCTTTTTAAACTAAGGTAATTATAAAACATTTGGCACCAAATTATACTGGTGTCAATGGATATAAAAACATTCGAGTCCCTATGTAAAACCGAGAACAAAGCGCGTCTTTTTTTCAAGAAAAAGTGCTGGAAAAAACGCA
>JBFLVX010000068.1:0-12065 GCA_040758255.1 Nitrospirota bacterium | reverse complement strand
TAAGCGTGCCGGAAGGTTTTTGTCGAGTCTCGCCATTTTTGTTTTAGGCTTTACCGTTACGTTTGCTTATTATTTTATCGCGTGGTTTAAGGTCGGGCGTGACCCAAAAGGCCGCAGAACGGCAATTGCCGAATATTCGGTTCCTGAAGATATGGATCCTGCCCTTATGAGAGCGCTTTATGTAAAGAGAAGGACGGATTATCTAAGCGTAGCTTCCGAACTTATATATCTCGCACAGATCGGGCTTCTTAAGATTTCCGAATACGAAGGAACCTATAAAATAGAAAAAACAGAAATTCCCGCAGATGATTTACCGCAAAGCGTCAAAGAATTTTACACGGCGTTTTTTGGAGATCAAAGCGAAGTGTTTCTAACGTATAAAGGCAAGGGCAAAGAGTTTTTAAACGCCGCGCATTCCCTCAAAGCCTTGTTAACGAACGAGTATAAAAAATACAGCGTATCAAACCTGCGATATCTATGGCCCGGTATTATCTTTTCCATTTTGTCCATAGGGGCTTCGCTTGCGATAATTAATTATCATGAGATTGATAACGGAGATAACGTAATCATCATCGCATCTTACGCCGCCTTTATGGCTGCGGCATTCGGCGTTCTGACGTTTATGTTTATGCGTTTTTTGCGTTTGCCGGCCATGGAGTATATTTTGCTTAACGAAAGGATAAATGGTTATGCCGGATTTCTGGCGAACAATTACGGCGGCCTCGGTGACATGCGCTTTATTCCTCCTCTTTTGCAAAAGCATCTTCCTTATGCTATTGCCGCCGGCATGGACGTAAGTGATTTAATGATACGAAAGGGAGAGGCTAAATGGTATCATGGAACTTCAGGCGGTTTCGGATGCGGGGATTTTATCAAGCTCGTAAAAAGGGCATTGTAGGAGATGAAAGTATATGTACGCAGCCTATAAAATAAATCCGTGGCCATCGAGGCTGTTTTTTGCTCTCTGCCTCGTGCTTTCGTTTTTGATCCCTTACTATGCGGCTGTGTTGGCCGAGAACGCGCTTATCAAGCACTGGGAGGGTTACGGGTTTACTCAGGAACAGACGCTCTCCTGGTGGGATAACGGCGTTATGTCCATGGATACGGCGAAGAGATGGCGCGCCGAAGGGTTTACCGCTCCGGAAGCCGAGTCATGGATGATTATGGACATTCCGTCGGGCGAGGCGCGCGAGTGGAAAGACGGCGGAGTAGTATTATCAGAAGCGATGGAGTGGAGGAGGTACGCTTTTACACCAACCAAGGCAAAGGAGTGGATGCGTTTCGATTTCAGCATAGGCGACGCAATTGCGTGGCGTAAGCACGGGATTGAGGCCGAAGAAGCAGCGGCGTGGAGAGGTAAGGGCATTAGTCCAATGGGTGCCGTTGAATCAAAGCGCAGAGGGGTTGCGCCGTGATAGAGCACAAACCTTCGGACGCTGAGAGGAAGAATCCGGCAGAAACCTTTACCGGTCGCATTCCGCCATGGTTAGCCCAGGTTATTATTCTTTTCTGTCTCGCGGCCTCTTATGGTGTTCCGTATTTTGCCGTTTCAGTGAAGGAGGCCTACGACAGCAGAGAATGGTTAAAGAGCGGAATGAGCGGTTATGAGATAGCCGATTGGAAGAGGGAAGATATTGATATGGGTCTTGCCGTGCGATGGCGTAACGCGGGATTTAAGCCGCCGCACGCTTCAATTTGGGTCGGTAACGGATTTGAGCCTGAAGAAGCCGGCATGTGGAACGGCCGCGGTTTTTCGCCGAGTGAAGCAATTTCATGGAGAGACAACGGATTTACGGCAGAAGAGGCCTCGGCTTGGAAGGCGAACGGGTTTTATTATACTGAGGCGAATGATTGGAAAATGAGCGGCGTAGGCCCGGTTGAAGCAGCTGTGAAAAAAAAAGGAGAATGGCCAAAAGAGTGATAGAATAAAAAAGGAGGGTATGAACATGGATATGAATATAAATGTAAAGATTGCTGCCGGAATTGCCGGCGTGGTGATATTCCTGTTGTTTGTAATTTATATCTACAATAAACTTGTGCGCTTACGATATGCGGTGAAAAATTCGTGGTCAGATATAGACGTGCATTTAAAAAAGAGGTACGAGCTTTTACCGAACCTCGTTGAAGCTGTCAAAGGGTACACAACGCATGAAAACGAAACTCTCTCAAAGATAACGCAATTGAGATCCACGGCGATGGGCGCGCAAACACCGCATGAAAAGGCCAGGGCCGACAACATAATCACACAGACTCTAAGATCCCTTTTCGCTCTCGTAGAGGCATATCCGGATCTCAAGGCTGACGCGCATTATAAAGAGATAATGTCCAACATGAAAGAGATTGACGATAACATCGAACACGCGCGCCGGTTTTATAACGCGTCGGTAAAGGATTATAACGTTGCTACAGAAGTATTTCCGACTAACATCATGGCTTCAGCGTTTTCCTTTGAGCCGGAGGAATTTTTCCTGCTCGACGACGAGGCGGTCGAGCGCAAGCCCGTAAAGGTAAGTTTCAAGTAAAGGTTGTATCTAATGGCATCACCCAGGCAGTGTTGGCGGCAGGGGTTGAGAGCTTTCTAAAAAAATGATATTATTAACCTGAACTTTTCAAAAAGGAGAGAACTAACATGGCAAAGTCGCAAGAGTCAAAAAAAGAGTCGAAGAAAAAACCGCTGAAGACGGCTAAAGAGAAGAGGGCCGCAAAGATAGAGAAAAAGAAAAATAAATAGCCGGCAGGTTCTACCTATTTTTCAATGAGTCTTATTCCATTGCTTTCAATGGTAATAAGCCGTTTTTTGTAAAGAGCGCCTATCGCCTTTTTGAATGTTTTCTTGCTTACCCCGAACAGGCCGTAGATGATCTCCGTGGCGCTTTTATCCGTCGCGGGAATAAATCCGCCCCGTGCCTTTAGTTTGTCCATAATTTTTTCGGACACGCCATCGATCGTGTCATAGCCGGGTTTTTGAAGGCAGAGATCAATCTTGCCGTCCTCCCGTATCTTTTTAATATATCCTGTTATACGTTGTCCTTTTTTTAATCGCTGAAACACCTCGTTCTTATAAAGCACGCCTATGCGGGAGTTGCTGATCATTGCCTTATATCCTATCTCAGTCGGGTCGCAGATCAACAATTCCACACTTTGGCCTTCCTGAAATTCCTCAGGCTTTTTATAAGGGAACTTTTTCATTTCGAGGATGCAACGATGAGGACAGTCCTGTCACGGGTTGTTTACACAAGTGCTTAATAAATAATGGTGGAGCTGATCGGGATCGAACTGACCTGTCAGTTTCCAAGGCTTTCCAGAACGAGTCGATATACTCTTGCCGTTGTTATGTTCAATAAGCCGTTTTTGAAGATCGGCAGTATGCCCAATGTAAGACCTGCCGTTTTTTTCACTCTTGAGAATATATACAAAGAAGGGCATATTGCTAAAACAATGGTGGAGCTGATCGGGATCGAACCGACGACCTCTTGAATGCCATTCAAGCGCTCTCCCAACTGAGCTACAGCCCCGTCAATAAACTTAGCCGGTCATTTCATGTTTCGGGCTGATCGAACCGCCGACCTGTCGATTCGACCGCTCTCCCCTGGTCGTTCCGACCAACTGAGCTACAGCCCCAAGTGTGTATAATTTAACATGCCTTGCATCTTTATTTCCATACAAAGTTGCAGGTATCACGTAAAAACAGGACATTTTTAAATTGGTTTAAGAAGTTCTTGTTATTGATTATTATGCTGTTTATGGATATATTACAAAGGCATGATATGCGGCAGAACGTTTATGGATAAATGTATATTTAAAAGGCAGACGAAAACAATAATTGTATCAATCTTTCTTCTTTTGCTGTGCTGTATTACATCAATAGAAGCAAAAACCTTTAAAGTTGCAAGCTACAACGTGGAAAACCTTTTTGATCTTACACTGGAGGGAACTGAATACCCTGAGTATATCCCGAACACCGGCTATGGCTGGACCAAGGATATGGCAAATATTAAATATAAGAACATTGCCGGAGTGATAAAAGACATGGGAGCCGATGTCATCGCTTTACAGGAAGTCGAATCGAAAGAAGCGCTTATTTCTTTACGCAACAGGCTGAAAGACCTCGGTGAAGATTATCCTTATCTTGCAATTGCGGACTCCAGAGCCGCACCTGTGAAGTGCGCTGTTCTGTCTAAGTTCCCAATTGCTGAGAAAGAAGAGATACAGGTTGACAATCCAATGGCAAGAAATATTCTCAAAGTAACTCTTGATATCGCCGGGAACCGAGTCATCCTCTTCATCAATCACTGGAAATCAAAGAATGGTCCTGAAAGCATGAGAATAGCTTACGCCAAAACGCTTAAGAGAGAGATGGACAAGTTAAAAGAGGATGCAGACTTTATATTGATAGGTGATTTTAACGCGAACTATGATGAATACCAAACTTTTCCAGATTCTTACAAATTAAACGATACCGGCGGTATTACAGGAATCAATCATATATTAAAGACTATCAAAGATTCTGAAATGGTCAATGAAAAGGTACTGACAGATCAGGCCGAGAATGATTATCTGTATAATTTATGGCTTGAAGTCAGCGAACCCGGACGCTGGTCTTACATTTTTTCCGGTAAGAAAGAGAGTCCTGACAATATTATCGTATCGAGAGGACTTTATGATAAAAAAGGAATTTCCTACAGCGATAATTCATTTGATAAGTTCCAGCCAGACTATCTCTTTAAGGAGGGAACCGTTTATCGCTGGCAAATGACCGAAAGCGGCAGAGGTAAACACTTGGGAAAAGGATACTCGGACCACCTGCCGATCTTCGCGTATTTTTCAACTGAACCCTTCCGCTTTAAAAAGAATGATACCGTCTCCAAAGATACCGCTTCCTCAAGTATTGAGAAAAACAAATCTCCGCAAGGCTTGCTTGACCTCAACACCGCAAGCAAAGAAGAACTCATGTCCATCAATGGCATCGGCCCTGTTCTTTCATCGAGGATCATAGCCGGACGGCCATATAAAACCGTAGATGAATTGGACAAAGTGAAGGGAATCGGCCACAAAAATCTTAAAAAATTCCGCGCTTATTTTGTAGTCAGGTAAAGCGGTCAATCACCATCAATTCTATCTTAAGTATACCAAGCTATTAATGTCCCCTTTTGTTTGTTGCTCCAATTGATTCGAGTGCGGAAAGCGCCGCCTGTTCTATCTCTTTACAAAATGAAACGTCAGTAGACGGACATCGTTTCCGAACATTATTTAATAACAACTTGAGATCGTCTGGATCGTCAGTGGCATCAATATGCTTAAGGACAAAGTTTTGAAAAGACGGATCATGTTTAGTCAAAGAAGTAAGTTCATCAAAACGATCCCAATACTTTGATAGAGATTGGGCGACGAAGTCTGAGTAACCTTCTCCATATGCTCCATCATCGCAGACTTGGTAAGTTTTAAATAATCTATACAGATTTTTCCACGTCTTTTGCGCGGGGTCAATTTCTTTTAAAAAAATCCCAAAATCGGGACATTCTGCCAGTGCCAGAGAGGGCTGACCAATGAGAACAAAAAATATAACCAATATCAAACAGGGAAATCCTATTTTCATATACGCACCTAAGATATAACCAATTGATTATAAAGTTTTCTCTATTTATATCAGAACAGGGTGATTAATTCAATTAAAATACTGCGAAATTCAGGAGTATCGAATTTAACATTACAGAAAAGGTTGACTTGAAAGAATATGAAATGTTACTTTAATAGCAATTTTTTACCCCTTCTGCTGAAAGGGTTTATCGTTTCTGTTTTCTTCAAGCACAATAACTGCTCGAAACGGAGAAGAAATAGTGAAGACCGCCACATTTGAAAGAGGCGTACATCCTAACGATTTCAAAGAATTGACCGCAAGCAAGCCTGTTCAGCAGGCGCGCATCCCCAAGAGAGTCGTCATCCCATTAAGCCAGCATATAGGAGCACCCGCAAAAGCAGAGGTTGCTATTGGCTCTGAGGTTAAAAGAAATCAGCTCATCGGTTCTCCCCCCGGCTTTGTATCAGCGCCGGTGCACGCCTCCATCTCAGGCAAGGTGGTAGCCATCAGCGAATTCCTTCACCCTTCTGGTAGGATGGTCCCTTCCGTTGTAATTGAGAGTGATGAGAAGGATGAGAGCATAACCTTAAAAGAGAACCCCGATTTCATGAAGCTGAGCGCTGATGAGATAAAGACCTGCATAAAGGAAGCGGGGATAGTCGGCCTCGGCGGTGCCGCATTTCCAACAAATGTAAAACTCTCGCCTCCAAAAGAGAAGACAATAGATACCGTCATACTGAACGGCGCCGAGTGCGAGCCTTATCTCACCGCTGACCACAGACTGATGGTGGAGCGTCCTCAGGATATTGTTGCCGGGTTAAAACTGATAATGAAATCGGTCGGCGTGACCAAAGGATATATAGGTATAGAGAAGAACAAGCCTGACGCGATTGAAGCGATGAAGAAGGCAGCGGCAAATGAGACTGGAATTGAAGTGAGCCCCCTTACCGTTAAGTATCCACAGGGCGCAGAGAAGATGCTTATAAAAGCACTTACAGACAGGGAAGTGCCGGGCAAGGGCGGCCTGCCGATGGATGTGGGTGTCGTTGTCCAGAATGTCGGCACCGCGCTCGCTGTTTATGATGCTGTCCGTTTCGGCAAACCTCTGACGGAAAGGGTGGTAACGGTCACAGGCAGAGGAGTAAAAGAGCCGAAGAATCTAATGGTTCGCATAGGGACACTCGTCTCTGAGCTTATTGAAGAGTGCGGAGGACTCACTGAAGATGCAGCCAAGGTAATATCAGGCGGCCCGATGATGGGTTTTGCGCAGTGGAGTCTCGATGTGCCGGTGATAAAAGGCACATCCGGTGTCCTTGTTCAATCGGAGGGCGAATTTGTATCTTCAGAGGAATATTCCGCGTGCATCAGGTGCGGACGCTGCATAGATGTCTGTCCAATGGGATTAAATCCTTCAATGCTGAGCATTCTTGCTGAAAAAGGACATTATGAAGATGCAAAAGCGTATAACTTGTTTGACTGCTTTGAGTGCGGCTCATGCGCATTTGTCTGCCCGTCAAAGAGGCCGATGGTGCAGTTCGTAAGACTTGCAAAGTCGCAGACAAAACCGGGGTAAAGAATTTTAATAGATCTATAGGATTATATACACAATGGCAGAAAAGAGAGATCAATTTATAGTTTCAGTAAGCCCTCATGTGAGGGATGAAGAGTCCGTAAAACATATTATGTGGAGCGTCAGTGCTGCGCTATTGCCCGCATTGCTGGCATCGTTCTGGTTCTTCGGACCAAAGGCGATATTAGTTACAGCACTCTGCATTATCACATCAGTTCTCTCTGAATATATATTTCAAAAGGCTCTTAACAGGAAGATAACCATTAATGACGGAAGCGCCTTTCTGACAGGCCTGCTCCTCGGCATGAACCTTCCGCCGAGCCTACCATTTTATGTGCCTATTGTGGGTTCGGTCATGGCGGTAGTAATAGTTAAACAGCTTTTCGGCGGTCTTGGTTATAACATCTTTAACCCCGCGCTTTTAGGCAGGGCATTTATGCTCATAACATGGCCTAAGGCGATGACGATATGGAGCGCGCCTAACGCAAAACTCACCGGACTTGACGCAGTGACAACCGCGACGCCCCTCGGTATATTAAAAGAAGAAGGAGTTGGAAAGCTGATGGAGGAGTTCGGCACAAAAAGCGACCTATACATGAGCCTTCTCACAGGAGAAAGGGCCGGTTCCCTTGGAGAGACGTCCGCAATCCTGCTTCTCTTAGGCGCTGCTTATCTTTTATATAAGAAGTACATTACATGGCATATCCCGATCTCGTTTCTCGCAACTGTCGGAGTTCTTGCATGGGTATTTGGCGGCAAAGGCGCACTCTTTACAGGCGACCCTATTGTACATATCCTGAGCGGCGGACTTATATTAGGCGCATTCTTTATGGCAACCGATTATGTGACATGCCCAACCATCAGAAAAGGGCAGATCATATTCGGCATAGGATGCGGTGCGCTTACAATGCTGATACGTCTTAAGGGCGGTTTCCCTGAAGGTGTAATGTTCGCCATTCTCCTTATGAACTGTTTTGCTCCTCTGATTGACAGGGGCGTTAAGCCCGATCTCTTCGGCGCTGTAAAGGAGAAGAAGAAATGACGCCAAAGGATATGGCAAAAATAACGGTTAACCTTATTGTTATATATGTTATAGGCGGACTGATCCTTGCTTTTGTATATGCCAAGGCATCTCCTATTATGTTTATAAAGGCGAAGGAAGAAAAAGAAGCGGCGCTCAAGACCATGATGCCCGAGGCTGACAAGATAGAAGAGATAGGCAAGTGGTCGCCGCATGGCAAACACGCAGGATATTATTCAGCCAAAAAATGCGGCGAAGTTAAGGTGCATTCAGTCAAGGATGAAAAAACAGGGAAGATGATAGAGGAAAAAGAATGCATAAATCCCGAGGAGATAGGCTATGTTGTTGAAGGCTTTGGGAAAGGTTATTCAAGTTATATAAACATTCTTACTGCAATTGATAAAAACCTAACCGTTAAGAAGATAAATATCCTGCATCACGCGGAGACACCCGGATTGGGAGACGAGATCGAAAAGGATTATTTCCTTAAGAGGTTTGAAGGCAAGACAATTGAGACGCTTGTCGTCATAAAAGGAGAGACCGCAGATAAGGTAGAAGCGATAACCGGTGCCACGATCTCCAGCCGTGCGGTGACGGAAGACGGGGTGAGAAATGGAGTGAAGATGCTGAAAGAAAAACTTGCCGGCGGTGGAGGAGAAGAAGAGCATGGCCCACACTCATAAAAGCAACTGGGAACTTATAAAGAACGGGATGTTCAGCGAGAACACCATCTTCAGGATGGCTATCAGCCTCTGCCCTTCAATCGCGGTCACCAACAGCTTAAAGAACGGTTTCTTTATGGGCGTAGCGGTTATTTTCGTCCAGACAATGGTAAATCTCACTGTTTCATTAATAAGGAATTTTATTAACCCCAAGATCCGTATCCCCATTTTTATGCTGATCATCGCGGGTTATGTGAGTCTGATAGATATGTCTATGGCGGCGTTTGCAAGGCCGGTCTATAAGCAGATAGGCCTGTATATACAACTTATTGTTGCGTTCGCGTCAATATTTGCAAGGGCTGAGGTCTTTGCCGTAAAGAACAAAATCGTGCCCTCAGTAGCTGACGGTTTCGGGATGGGTGTCGGCTTCTTTTTAGCAATGATAGTGATCAGCTTCTTCAGGGAGCTTTTAGGAAAAGGCGCTTTGTGGGGCTTTCCGATAGTACCGGGTAATCCACTGCTCATAATGATACTGCCTGCAGGCGGCTTCTTTGCTGTCGGGCTATTGATGGGATTTTTTAACTGGATGGATATGAAATTGGCCGCGCGAAAGGCAGCAGCAGAGACGACAAGATAAAAGATTGAACCACAGAGAACGCAGAGAGGACAAGAAATAGAGAGGCTGGGAAGTTAAGAAAATATTAATACTCTGTGACCTCTGTGGTTAATAAGAGATGGGAGAATAGATTATGGATTTTGGAAAACTTTTTCAGCTTATAATTGCGGCATCATTAATCAATAATTTTGTCTTTACAAGATTTCTCGGACTCTGCATCTTTTTCGGCGTCTCAAAAAAGATGGAGACAGCTGTTGGAATGAGCATAACCTTTACTGCGGTCATGGTGATAAGCTCGGCATTGAGCTGGGTGGTTTTTAAATTTATAATGGTGCCACTTCAACTGGAATTTCTTAAGATAATAGTATTCATCGGAATCATTGCGGCATTTGTCCAGTCTGCGGATACTATAATGAAAAAGGTAAGCCCTTCACTCTATTATAAACTCGGCATATATCTTGCGCTGATTACCACGAACTGCATCATTCTTGCAGTCCCTCTGATAAATGCAGGCGAGGGATATTCCTTTATAGAGAGCATGGCATTTGGTCTCGGATCAGGAATTGGATTTGCGCTGGCATTAGTGATAATGGCGAGCATTCGTGAGAAGCTTGAACTGGCGAACATCCCGGCGCCGTTTAGAGGGCTTCCGATATCTTTTATCGTGGCAGGTCTTATAGCTCTTGCATTTACCGGATTTTCGGGGTTGATAACATTATAACTAACAGTTTGGGAATATAAAGAGAATGAAAAGAAACACGTGCATATTTACCTTCTTACTTCTGCTCTTCAGCGCCTCAACCCTTTACGCCGGGGTCGGCGCCGGGGTCGAAGCAAAGGAGAGTGTAGATCTTATCGGTGTCCTTAAATTTACCGCAATCTTTTTGGGAGGCATCGCCGCCGTTTTCGGTATAGGACTTGCATTTGCCGCCAAGAAGTTTGCTGTGCAGGAAGACCCCCGCATTGATCAAGTATCTGAATCGCTTGCTCATGCCCACTGTGGCGCCTGCGGTTTTGCAGGATGCAGGCAATATGCGGAAGCTGTAGTAATGAAACCCGAGGTTGCGCCGAATCTTTGCACTCCCGGCGGAAAGGCTACTGCGGAGGCTGTTGCAAAGATCACGGGCAAAGAAATGACCCAGCTTGAACCCAAGATCGCGCGGGTATTCTGCCAGGGCGGAAGATCAAGATCATCACGCAGATTTAAATACGAAGGCATAGAAGACTGCAAGGCAGCGGTGCTTGCAAGCGGAGGAGACAAGTCATGCGTATACGGATGTCTCGGATACGGCACCTGCTTCAGGGCATGTCCGTTTGGCGCAATAACAATGAATGAAGATGATTTGCCAGTCATTAATCCCGCAAAATGCACCGCCTGCGGGATGTGCGCTCTGGCATGTCCCAAGAAGGTCATCGAGATACTGCCTATGGCAAAAGAGGTGCTCGTAAGGTGCCACTCAAAAGACAAAGGCGCTGCCACAAAGAAGAACTGTCAAGTCGGATGCATCTCCTGCGGCATCTGCGAAAAGGTATGCCCTTATAATGCGGCGGTGGTTGAAAATAATCTCTCGCGGATTAATCTTGACAAATGTAAAGTTTGCGGCCTGTGTGTGACAAAATGTCCTACCAACGCGATAATGGATTACATACCCAAGAGGTCAAAGGCGCTTATTACGGAGAAGTGCATAGGCTGTCATAAATGCGTAACGATCTGTCCTGTAAATGCGCCTTCAGGAGAGCGGAAGAAGCACCATGCCATTAATCAGGAGAAGTGCATCGGCTGCGGCATATGCACTGCAAACTGTCCTGTGCTTGCTATAGAAGGAACCATCAACTATCCTGAAGTAAAAGAAGCGTTTGAGGCCAAGAAAGCGGCCGCTAAGGCAAAGGCTGAAGCAGCGCAAGTCTAAAATCAACCTACCTTATATACGCCTCTGTAACGTACCTCCGCATCATCCTGTGAGTATTGAAATAATAGGCGTTCTTGCCTATGGCATTCTGCATCATCCTTATCCATATCTTGTGGTTGTCGTAATATGTCGGGATGATCTTGTTTTCAAGCTTGTCATAGAGGTCGTCAGCATCGATCTTGTTTATGTTGTTGTCCGGCTTTAGCACAGACGGGTCAGGGCCTATCGCCCAGCCTGTATATCCTTCTATATACCCCTCGATCCACCACCCGTCAAGCACGCTGAAGTTAAGCACTCCATTATGGGCTGCCTTCATGCCGCTTGTGCCTGAAGCCTCAAGTGGTCTCAGGGGCGTGTTTAACCACACATCCACGCCGGAGACAAGCTTAAGGGCAATCTCCATATTGTAGTTTTCAATAAAGATTAACCTGATCTTCCCCTTCAGCGCCTTCTTTAATGAAAATATCTGCTCTATCAGCCTCTTGCCCTCTTCATCTCTGGGATGTGCTTTCCCGGCATAGATGATCTGAATTTTCCCTTTGCCGATCTTCTTCAGCCTTTCCATATCACTGAATAGCAAGGCAGCCCTTTTATATGCTGTAGCCCTTCTTGCAAAGCCTATCGTGAGCGTCTCATAATCCATGCCTGCGTCTGAAATGGAGTTCACATAATCAATGAGCCTCTTCTTCGCCTCCATATGTGCTCCCC
>JBFLVX010000067.1:0-12123 GCA_040758255.1 Nitrospirota bacterium | reverse complement strand
AGTAATCCCATTCGAATAAGCTGGGCTATTCACATTCAAATCCTTCAGGGTATCAAGCACTGCAGATGTATCTAACACAGCAAGGTCAGCATTACTTCCCCAACTGCCATCTGCATTCTGGTCAGCAGATAGCCATGAAATGCCGTTTTCGACAGGTGAAGAATAAGCAATGGCTGAGGTTGAAATCGAGAATGCAATTAGTAAGGCTACGATTATTTTTTGAAATTTTCTATCCATTTTTATAAACAACCAACTTGTTATTCTCCAACTATGCCAGGTGCCCGGTAATCAAGATCTACCGTGATATAACCAATTCTTTTTTTGTTAAGATTCCTGAAAAACCACTCTATTGAATTGTTAGTTTTATTTACTTCGTAGTTTTCTGGCTGTATCGTAATCTTGGGCTTAGGCCACCTCCACTTGAATGCATTTCCTGTTTTTATATCAGTAACATCAATTAATTCCTGGGGGAGAATAAGTCTAAAGGATGCTTTTTCAATATTTCCTTTCCAGAGATATAACGTGCTCAAATCATATTCCAAAGATTCCGCCCCTGGATCTATGTACCACTCCATTATATATGTGGCAACAATTTTCTTTTTTTCATTTGGTTTAAAAGAAAGCTCCCAGATAATTAGGGGTATTTCATCAACCCTCTCGCTTATTTCTTTAGGCGGATATATTTTTTCCCCCTCTCTGAAACTTCTTTCTTTATAAATTCTGAATAAAAAATCTTTCGCAATTATCTTGCCTGTAGAAGTTTGAATAGGATTATTATTAACTGATATGCTAAAACCATCAGGCATCTTGGTGCAGCCAAGACAGTCAGATACAACTGGCAAGGCCACCTTAAAAGTTATTCCTTCATTACTAAGATTTTCGAAAAAATATTCTGAAATTACCTTGATGGCTACATCTTTGCGTTTTTTGTTTTCCATCAAAACATTGATTTCAGATAACTTGATATTAACATCTGTCAAAGGAAAGATAGAATTCCCTTTCATTGGAAATTTCTCATAGCCTTCATAGCCATATGCTTGTAAAATTGACACAAGGGTCGAAAATAATACAATTAAATAAATCCTTAATAATTTCATTGATGCCTCCTTATCGAGATGTATCAAATTGACATGAATCAAATTCGGATGCATACCTATATCCTGCATATGACATAAAGTTTATCCCTGTAGACTGCCAGTTGTAGCAGCCTTTTATATATGGGCATTCACCATTGTTAATATCAACGGTAACCCCCTTTGGCACTTTGCAAGAATCTTTAATGCTAATCACCTTTTCTTCTGTAAGCATTCCTGGCATCTCAGAGAGAAACGCTAAAACAACCTTTTTAAATGTTGCGCTTGCGTGAATCACTATATTATATGGTGGCCAAATACCTATGCCTACATGAGACACATCTTTTTCATTCTTATAACAATCATTATTTGAATCATATGTTCCTTTCCAGAAAACCAAATCTACATATAGAGGTACATCCGTTGGTTTTGTGATATTATACTGGCTCCGTGCAGGCTGATTGAAAAGAGAAATAATGCCTGCTTGGAAATAACAGTAGCCCACAAACCCAGAGCAATCAATACCACCTTCCTGATGGGGAAACTTTCCTCCCCATACGTACGGCGTGTCAATGAGACCTCCAGCAGTTTGCGCTATGATCCACCTTTTTTGATCACAAATCCTTGCGTAAAGGTCGTTTAATTCACGATCTGATAATTTATCTAACTTCGACGGTTCTGCCCCCGCTAATCCGCCGCTAATCATATAAGCTCCGGCACCCGTGTTTGGATTTAGAACAATATATCCTACTCCATTCCAGTCGTTGTATTGAACATTTGTTTTTGAGATAATTACTTTCTTGCCAGCGTTTACCGCATTCCTTATCTCGCTTATCACCTCTGCAGCGACCTGTAACTGAGGCATCATCGTATTTATATTGCTACTGTCAATGGTGTATATCGGTATGCCCTGTTGATTTGCGGTCTTGAGCAGTCTTGATGCCGATACGGACGGTATATTGAAGAATGATTGTAATATCATATCTTCCCATGCAGAACTCCCAATGCCTGCGACTATCATAAAATCCTTTTTACGTTGTTGATTTCCATCAAGAGAGAAAGAGGCATAGATATTTCTATCAACATCTATCCCTACTCCGCCTTCTGTCACTTTATAGGGTGTTCCCCATAACCATTCGGTTATCGCCTGAGATGTAACTATTGCTTCTGATGGCTCTTTCGTTATTATCATCTGGAAGTTCTTTGCATATAGCTCTTCTTCAAAATTCAGATGATGCATGTATGAGATGCCGATGTTATAAAGCATCTGTCCAAGTAGATCATCAAGGTCTGTGCTGCTTGAGTTGTTTTGCAATGTCTGCATCTTTTCTCCCACTACATCTAAGGAAGTTTTGTAGTATTGAATAGCTATGGCCGAATAATCGCCTGCTGTCACTGTGTTTGTGACTGTATCCGTCTTTTTGTTTGGCATTTTGAAAGTCATGTAGTACATCTGGTTATAACCAAGTCCATCAGAACTGCCGGTTGCAATAATTACTCCGTTAGCTTTGATTACGGGTTTTACTTTTATCAGATATGGCGGGACATTTAGAAGAGTGCCATATTTGACAACAAGCGTTTCATCTGTTGATGTAGCTGGTATATAAGAAAGTGTTATTCTTTTTCCTGCAATTTCTGGTAGGGTTACGCTGTATGACAGAACTGTCTCGTATGTCAAAGCATTTTTGATTGAAAAGCTTATTCTGTGTCTTTGATTATCAGGGATTGAAGAATATGTCGCACCTTTGGTAATTACTTTATATGGCAGACTGCCGAGGAGGTAGGGATATTCCTTTTTTATTATGGCTTTTGTCAGGGCAACTGTTTCATCGCCTATGATGTCTTCTATAGTTGAGTCAGGAAAATTGGTATCCACATAATTCAGCAATCTTTTGCTATAGAACTGATAAGGGCTAATCGTATAATCGGGAAAGAGTTCTTGTAATTCTGCCGGAATTGGTGAAGGTGACATATCCGTGATGTAATCCATTATGTATTGTTCTCCGTTGATTCCCATTGCTGAGTACAAATCCATACCTCGTTTGTATTCATACTGCTTAAAGCTTGGGTCTAATGGTATCCATGTCTTGATGCTGTCATCGCGCATTGCTCCTCGATAATTTCCATAAGGAACATATGCCTCAATCCAGACGTGTTCCATCTGTGCATATTTAATCTGCCCGCCTTCTGTCAATAGTTTTCCCGGAATACCTGCCGTTGCAAGTATCGTTGCAGCAGTATTCGGATCGGTGACCCCACCAGCCCAATTCATAAGTTTTTCGATGGGTATCTCTGCCGTCCCGTAAACATAGCGTGCTGGAATATTTGATGCTCTTAACAACGCTATTAGAAGACTCGCTTGATCAAAGTCATTTCCAACCATTTCTAACAATGTCTGCTGAGCGCCCTTTAAAGAACCGTAATAAGGTTCGTATTCAAAATTGTTTCTTACCCAGTTGTAGATTTTTACGGGATTGTGCTGAAGTTCTTCTGCCTTTGCAGTTATCTCAGGCGTGAATTGAACTTCTATGGTTTCTGATAGGTCAGCATCAGTTGGAGGTGTGGCAAGAGCAAGCAGCAAGTTGGGAGTTAAGAGTTGTGAGTTTGAAGAGTCAAAGTCAAAAGCTGTTGAACTACTGCTTTCTTTGTCATACCCGAATGTCTCTATCGGGTATCCAGAACCCTGGATTCCCGTCTCCACGGGAATGACCGACTTGTACGCATATTTTGAACTATCAGATAAAATTCCATTTAAGGAATCAGAAGCAGACGCAACGAGAATAGATTTATCAAATCCCCTCTTGCCCCCCTTTGCTAAAGTGGGGGATGCTTCTGCTCTCAATTCCTCAAGGAATTGTTCCGGCTGTGTCCTCGGCTCTATCCGTTCTGGCTCTGCTGTCCTGTGAGGCAAATTATTCGGGTCTAATGGGGTGCGATTCTTAGGCGGCTTTACTTTCTCAAAAAACTCTTTTACTTTTTTGTGAGCTTCTTCTTTCTCTTCTTTTGTCTTAGCTTTATCTATATCATCAAGGTTAGTTTTAAATTCTTTTAGATTCTCTTCATACTTCTTTACAAAATCCTTATGCCTTTGAACTATCTCATCCGGCAGGTTTTTTATCTTATCTTCTGTCTCTTTGAATTGCTTTTTTATCTCTACATCAATATTCCCAATTTCCGTCTTCTTCGTCTTTAGTTTCTGTTTCTCATCTTCTCTTTCTTTATCCGTTTGAACTGCTTGAACTTTTTGAACTATTTGTTCTATTTCATCTAATGCTTTTTTTAACTTTTCTTCCGGTTTTTCTTTCTTTAACTCAGAACTCTGAACTCCAGACTCCGAACTGTCTTTAATCGCATACGCAGCCTGAAACAATCCGCCTGATGTCCATGTGAAGAAGAAGAGAACTGCAAAAGAGATGACCTTAAACGTGCGGGTATGAAGCCAATTCATTAACGCAACCTCCAATTTCAGGATTAAAGGTTAATAATTATATAACTGGCCAACCACTTCAACAAAAAAACCTGCCGAAAAGGGCAGGCTTCAGTTCTTTGGAACTTCCACTTCGACAGCCCCTCGATCCCAAAATATCGGGACAGGTGGCTTTGTGCCGCCAAGTTGCCCTGGTTTTACCCTTTCGGTGGTGCGTTATGTCGTTTCACAATAATAAAAAATATGATACAAGTCAACTTAATTATTTTTATAAGACCAATAAAAAATATTTATAGATCAAACATATATTGAGCGTTGTAATCAATCCCGCGTATTTCTTGTCTTGGAAGATATAAGGAGTCTCTCTCTATTAAGAAGAATGGTAAGCGCAACGTTGGAAAGAAGATTATCGCTGCAATCCGCTGAGGAAGTTTATATCCTCATCTCTTACAGTCCCATAGATCGTCAGCGCAAAGGGTTTATCTTCGGCAAGCCTTTTGGAAAGGCTCTTCAAGTCTTCAAGCGTAACAGCTTCCACGGCTTTTATAATTTCTTCAGGAGAAAAATATCTGCCGTAATATATCTCCTGCTTTGCCAGATTGGACATCTTGGTGCTTGTTGATTCAAGCGCAAGGATGAGGCTGCCTTTAAGCTGACTCTTGGCCCTACGGAGTTCATCATCTGAAATTGAATCTGAGAGGCCTCTGATTTCCGAGGCTATAATATCAACAACCTCCCTAACGTGTCTTTTCTCCGTGCCCGCGTATACGCCCCATAGAGCGGTGTCAAAGTAGGGCTGGTTAAAAGAGTAGATAGAGTACGCAAGCCCTCTCTTCTCCCTCACTTCCTGAAAGAGCCTTGAGCTGAAGCCGGCGCCAAGTATCGTATTGAGCAGGTACATTGCATACCGGTCGTCACTTCCATATGGTATGCCCTCAATCCCAAGGCATATGTGCGTTTCTGAAAGTTCTTTGGGCACGATATTCAGTCTGCTTCTGAATTCCGGCAAAGAAAGAGATTCCACGGGGGAACTTCTTTTCAGGCTGCCGAGACCGGAATTGAGGCGGTCAATCATAACGTCCACTTTAAGGTTGCCGCTGCAGGAGATAATGATGTTCTCTGTCCCGTAATATTTTTGTATATGATTGAGCAGGTCGTCTCTTTTGAATGACTCAACAACCTCTTTCCTGCCGAGAACAGAGAGCCCGGGCCCTGCATCACCCCATATGCTTTTGCTGAAAAGCTCGTGAATATAATCGGAGGGGGTATCCTCAACCATATTTATCTCTTCTGTTATGACTCCTTTCTCTTTCTCGATCTCAGCCTTAAGAAAGGTGGAGTTCAGAAATATATCCGTAAGAAGATCCAGAGCCTTATCCATATATTCATCGAGGACTTTAATATAGAATGTTGTATTCTCGCATGAGGTGAAGGCGTTAAGCTCCCCGCCTATCGAATCTATCTCCATGGCAATATCTTTTGATGTCAGGCTGTCAGTTCCCTTAAAGAACATGTGTTCAAGGAAGTGGGAGATACCGTTCTTCTCAATCGCCTCATTTCTGGCACCTGCCTTGACCCATATGCCGATGCATGCAGAGCGCACATCATTAGTAGTTTCCATGACCACTGGAATATTGTTTTTAAGGATTATTTTTTCGTACATTTGATTAGAAAAAAATTGTTAAGGATATTTAATATATCTGCATTAAACGGGAGAATGGTCTGGAATTAAAGCGGTAATCTAAGGAGAACTGAAAGCTACGCTTTACTCAGCTCTTTATCAGCATCTTTTTTGCTGAGGCGTATCTTGCCTGTCTTGTCTATCTCTATCACTTTAACGGATACCTCCTGGCCTTCCGTCAGTTCGTCCTTCACATTTGCAACCCTCTGGTCTGATATCTGCGATATGTGAAGCAGCCCGTCTTTGCCGGGCAAAATCTCAACAAAGGCGCCGAAATCAACTATCCTCATAACCTTGCCGGTATAAATCCTGCCGATCTCAGGCTCTGCTACTATACCTTTTATAATATCAATAGCCTTCTGCGCCGACTCCTCATCTGCTGATGCAATGCTTATGATGCCGGTATCCTCAACATTTATCTTTGCTCCTGTCGCTTCAATTATGCCCCGTATGACTTTACCGCCGGTTCCTATTACGTCCCTGATCTTATCTACCGGCACCTGTATTGTGAATATTCTCGGAGCATATTTTGCAAGATTCCCTCTCGGCTCATTGAGTATACCCTTCATTTTATCAAGGATATAGAGTCTTCCCTCTTTTGCCTGTTCAAGAGCCTTTTCCATTATCGCTGTGCTTACGCCGCTTATTTTTACATCCATCTGAAATGCGGTTATGCCGTTTTCAGTTCCTGTCACCTTGAAGTCCATGTCTCCCAGATGGTCCTCAAGACCTAATATATCCGTAAGCACAACAGTTTGTTCGCCTTCTTTTATAAGCCCCATCGCAATACCGGCAACAGGCGCCTTTATAGGCACGCCCGCATCCATAAGGGCGAGAGTTCCGCCGCATACAGTGGCCATTGATGATGAGCCGTTTGACTCAAGTATATCAGAGACTATTCTTATCGTGTAAGGGAATTCTGTCTTCTGCGGAAGCATTGCCTTAAGCGCTCTCTCAGCAAGCATGCCGTGTCCTATCTCCCTGCGGCCTGCGGAGCGGAGGAATTTCACCTCTCCCACACTGAAAGGCGGGAAGTTATAATGAAGCATAAAAGTCTTCTTTGATTCCCCTTCAAGCGCGTCAATCCTCTGTTCGTCGTCAGCTGTGCCGAGGGTAACCACGGCAAGGGCCTGAGTCTCTCCTCTTAAAAAGAGCGCTGAACCGTGAGCCCTTGGAAGTATCCCGACATCCGCGCTTATCTTTCTTATCTCATTTGGCCTGCGGCCGTCTGCTCTTATGCCTTTTTCCAGAATCATGTTCCTTACAAGGTCTTTCTCTATCTTATTGAAAGCAGAGGCGATATTTTTTGATATATCATTCTCTTCTGTGCTCAATTTATCAATAATGCTCTTGAGAATTTCATCAAGCGCATCCTGTCTTCTCAATTTATCAGGTATTATAATGGCTTCTTTTATCTTCTCAAGTGAAAGTTCGGCAACAGAGCGCGCCAGATCTTTATCCGGCTGCGGAGGCGTTACAGTTCTCTTCTTCTTTCCGGCTAAGGAGACAAGCTCTTTTTGAAAATCTACAACACGGCGTATCTCTTTGTGCGCAACATCAAGCGCCTCAAGCAGTTTTGACTCGGGGATCTCAATCCCTCCGCCTTCAACCATTAACACCGCTTCTTCAGTGCCTGCAACAACGATATTAAAGTCACATGCTTCGATTTCACGCAGGTCCGGGTTGATGATAAGGGAATCTCCCATTACGCCGATTCTTGCAGCGCCCACGGGACCTTCAAAGGGGATATCGGAAATGCTCATGGCAGCTGACATGCCTATAATCCCGAGGATATCCGCGATATTTTCCTCTCCAAAAGAGAGTACTGATACTATGCCCTGGGTCTCGGAATAAAAACCGTCAGGGAACAGAGGTCTTATCGGCCTGTCAATAAGCCTGGAAACAAGAGTCTCCTTCTCTCCGGGTCTTCCTTCTCTTTTGAAGAAGCCTCCCGGGATTTTACCGGCTGCGTAGGCCTTTTCCTGATAATCAATGGTAAGGGGGAAAAAATCGATGTCTGCTCTTGCTTCTTTTTTGGCTACCGCTGTCGCAAGAACAATAGTGTCGCCGTATTTGACGATTACCGAACCGTCGGCCTGTTTTGCAAAACGTCCTGTCTCAAGTATAAGAGATTTATCTCTAACTTCCAGTTGAACACTTGTCATTCAGATGTCACTTCCTGATCCCGATCTCTTTAATTAGTTTTTCGTATCTGCCCTGGTCGTTTTTTTTGAGATATGACAGGAGCCTGCGTCTCTGCCCGACGAGTATCAAAAGACCTCTTCTTGAATTAAAATCCTTTTTGTGGGTCTGAAAGTGTGTGTTCAGAGATGTCAGCCTTTCGCTGATAAGCGCTATCTGAACTTCAGGAGAACCTGTGTCACCTTCGTGAAGCTCGAATTGTTTGATAATTGTCTCTTTCTTTTCCTTAGCTAATGCCATGACAATACCTTCCTTTGCCTTAAAAAATATTAATGAAGTGTAGCATAAGAGAAAAGAATATGTAAAGGCTTTTGTGTGATTCGAATTGTCTCATGAAAAATGCTACCGTTGGTGAGGTTAAGACGAAAACTAAAATTAGATTTACAAGAGAGTGTTTTATTTGTATAATGAAAAACATATATAGAGACTCCTGCAAAAGTCTTGTGAGTCCAAGCATAAAGGAGGGAATTAACTATGCTAAATAAAGTGGTAGCGCGTTTTAAAGACGGCTCTATAATGAAGGGCAATACTAATGACTTTTCACCTATTAAAAAACATTTTCACCTGGAAGTGATAGGAGGTCAGGTGATTGATGTTAATGTGGCTAATTTAAAGACATTAGAGATTCAGTTGGCAGAGCTAAAGGCAGCCTTTTTTGTTAAGGATTTTGAAGGAAACAGAACATACGATGAAGAGTATGGAGATGTTGTTGTCGGGGCGGGCCGGAAAGTACAGGTAACATTTGCAGACGGAGAGGTAATAATCGGATTTGCGCTAAGTTATTCAGCGGATCGTCCCGGTTTTTTTCTGGTGCCGGCTGATAAAAAAAGCAATAACGAGCGCATATTTGTTATAACCGCAGCCACTAAAAAAGTGGATTTTCTGTAGAACTCTAAAAAATTCGGCGTTCTTCTGTCGTTATAATTCAGCCGGTCTGTTTTTTATAGTTACCCTTTTTTCTGAAATCGCGCTTTAATTGCTGGAGCAGCTCTTCCCGTTTTTCGTATAATCTGGAACTGCGGCGGATGGTAGATTTATTTAAGACGTAGCTTACAAAGAAAGGCAGCATTAAGCTGCAATCCCCATAAGAAACAATGGTTTTTGAAAGCGCCGCAGGATCTATCTTTCCCCATGAAACCGCCTCCGAAGGCGTTGCCCCGCTTAAGCCTCCGGTATCCGGCCTGGCATCTGTAAATTGAATGAAGAAATCGTGTCCAGCCTCCGGCAATCCAAGAACTTCCTGTATGTGGGGCTCGGTCTGCAGCACAAAATTTTTCGGGCTTCCTCCGCCAAGCAGCAATACAGCGCTCTTGCCGGCCTTCTTCTTAATGTCATACACGTAACTTGTAACTTCATTGATATCTTTATGCGTGTCCATTGGAATTGTTTTTTCTTCAAGCATAAGAGCGGCAATATTCATTCCTATGCTTGAATCTGCCGGAGATGAAGAGTGAATAGGAACCCCTGCTTCATACGCTGCGGCCAAGAGGCTTTCATCCTTCAAATCAGGCTTTAATCTTATGATCTCTTTTCCTAATAGAGCATGTATATCAGCGCTTGAACAGGGTGAAGGCATTTTAGATTTATTACGCATCAGCGTTTTGCGGATAAAAGCGTCTGTGTCCAGCAGCGCTTTATAATCAAGGAATATGTCATATATGCGGATGATGCCGTTATCTTTCAGCTTCTCATCATTGGCATTTGCATGGCCTTCCCTGAATTCATACCCAAGCATTAAGTGAAGGTCGTGGTAAAGATTTGCGCCGGTGGAGACTATCCAGTCAACCAGACCCGCTTTTATCAACGGTATCAGGCAACTGCGTCCGATTCCTGCAGGCACCAGAGCGCCTGCCAGCGAAATGCCGATCCTTACATTCTCCTGTGCAATATGATTTGCAAAAAGCTCACACGCCTTTCTGAATGAGCCTGCGTTGAATGAGAACATCGAGCTTTCAATGACCTTATCAACAGTCATGCCGCTATGTATGGGCTCCGGTTTCAGAGGTAAATGCCTGTCTAAACATCTCTTCTTCTGTTTCATAAATTTAATTTCCTTGTAATCCTGATGCTAACTTCAGGTGAATGATAGATGGTTTATATTTAAGACTCGGTAGTCCGCTTTTCGCTTGCAACCACTGCTATGCCAGAAGGATCTATATATGCCCGCCAATACGGCTTCTTGCTGTCAGACCCTATATATACATTTTCCTCAACCACATTATATGAATCAACTATCGCCTTATTAAGCGAAGCGCCTCTTTTAATAACAACATGATCCATTATTATGGAATCCTTAACCTCTACCCCTTCCTCAATAACAACCCCACGGCGGATGACGGAATTTGTTATCCTGGCATTATTTATTAATGTCCCAACATCTATCATGCTGTTTTTAATCTCTCCGCCTAATATCTTCGCGGAAGGCAGTTCGCTTCGCGACGGACGGATAGGCCATAATTCGTTGTGCATCTCAAATACCGGCTTCTCTCCAAGCATATCCTGATGCGCCTCCCAGAATGCCTTTATTGTCCCTACATCTCTCCAGTAGCCCTGCTCTTCGTAGGGTTTTACTCCTGGAATAATATTAGAAGAAAAATCATACGCAAAAAGTCTGCTGTCAGCCTTTAAAAGGTTAGGTATCACATGCGAACCAAAATCATGCTCCTTCTTCTGCTGGGCTTTCATTAATGCCTCGATTAAGACATCTGTATTAAAAATATAATTTCCCATTGAGCAGTAGGCCCTGTCAGGGTCAGTCGGCATCGGCGCTGGCTTTTTCGGTTTTTCTTCAAAACCGGTTATCCGCCCTCCTGTATCAGCCGCAATAATTCCGAAGTGACTTCCTTCGCTTATAGGCACCGGCCTTGCCGCAACAGTGGCATGCGCGTTGTTCTTTATATGGAAATCTATCATCTGTCTGATATCCATACGGTATATGTGGTCTGCGCCAAATACCGCCACCAGGTCAGGTTTGTGCTGTCGTATGAGATTGATGTTTTGGAAAACAGCGTCAGCAGTGCCATGAAACCAGTCAGGCCCAAATCTCATCTGGGGAGGGACAACCGTAACAAAATGATCATGCATGACAGCAGACAGCCCCCAATTCTCTCTGACGTATTCAATCAGAGACTGTGATTTATACTGCACCATGAGGTATATGGAGAAGATATTGGAATTAATAAAATTACTCAGGACAAAATCTACAATACGGTAGCCCCCTCCAAAAGGGACCGCCGGTTTTGAACGCTCAAATGTAAGCGGGAAGAGCCTCTTGCCCTGCCCGCCTGCCATTATCATTGCAAGTACGCCAAGATGAGACATGTAGCTTATTAAACCCTTTCTGTTCTGAATATTAAATTGCAATTCCCTGTAGTCTTGCTATAGGGTTGCCATATATTTCCCTCTCTCCCGACACTTCGGGGAGAGGGTTAGGGAGAGGGGTTATAATATATCAACAATTTGGTGGAGGCGCCGGGATTCGAACCCGGGTCCGGAAGTCCTACTTCTGAGCGTCTACATGCGTATCTTGTCTATTTAGTATTCGGGTTCGGAACCGCCGGCAAGAAGGCTTTTCCGAAGCCCTATCCCTCTAAGTCTTATCTAAAGATCAAGGGAAACCCCTTTAGACCAGCCCGCTTCCGCGTCTTTTCCGGGCCGCAGGCTTACCCGGAGAGACGTCGCCGCTTAATTAAGCAGCGAGAGCCAATTCAGTGTTGGCGTTTGTGTTTGTTCTGCCTTTT
>JBFLVX010000066.1:0-12218 GCA_040758255.1 Nitrospirota bacterium | reverse complement strand
CTCCAAAGAGAAGTTCCCTTTGTACTTAAAAGAGATGGAATTCAGATACAATAATAGAGCCAATGACATATTCACCCTGTTAGTTGAAAAACTCTGTAAAACGGTACCAAAAGTTTTATAATCACCTTAAATTATATCAGCATAAATTCTAAATGCAAGAAAATGGTAAACATGAAGAGTAGTTACGCAATTTCTTTGCCAGTAGTAACCTTTTGATTTTTAAGGAATTAACCCGAAAAATGCGGATATTTAATGCCTTCATTAAGTTTGCGGGCACAATTGTTGACACATTTCAAATTTGCCTGTTATGCTTATTTCAGGAGGCAATATGAAGGTTGCAACAGTAAGAGAATTCAGGGACAAGGCTACAAGTTATTTTAAGAACGAAGAACCTATTCTTGTTACCAGGCATGGCAAAGTAACAGGCCTTTATCTGCCGATTGAACATCCTGAAAACTTCCCCTTTGAACTCAGAAAAGAATTGCTTGTCAGCTTTGGAGAGGCTATAAGCCATTCACTTGGGGAAAAGGGAGTAATAGAGGGAAAACTCATTGCAGGCTTCCAATCCTTTAGGAAGGCTCGCCGCAGACGCTAATGTAATCCTTTCCGCTGTTGCCGGAAAAGCTGTGCTAAGGGTCTTTCTAAAAGAAGATGTTGAAATCATAACTACGCAATTTAATATTGAGGAAGTCAGGCAATATCTCAGCGTCATTGCGAAGCAATATTTACTCAGCGAAGAACTCCTCGAATCACAACTTAAGCTTCTTCCGCTTAAAATATATTCACAGCATTTCTATGAAGGCTTTCTTAAAGAAGCATCTAAGAAACTGACAGAAAGAGATGAAGACGATATAGAACTGCTTGCGCTTGCGATGAAACTTCATATTCCTGTATGGAGCAATGACAGGGACTTTCAGCATTCCGGTATTGAGGTATACACGACAGCAAAGTTATTGAAGATTTTAAAAGCATAAGAGCGCCTCTTATTTTGCAATCCCGTACCTCCCCATGCCTTTAAATTCCAGAACCTTTGTCGCGGAGGATTTCTGAAGGGTCAGTCTGCAAAATGCCGCTGAAAACGGACAATCCTATCAGTCAGTATTGAGGTTAAGGTATTGCCTCGAAATGTCGGGGTCACAACATCTGAAGTTTTCTTAATGCATTTGACAATCATATCAAATAATGTTTATATAATAAGGCAAGCAGCCGTATATGCTTATAGCAAAGTGGTTAGATTCAGGACGTATCACAACAATATAAGTTGATATAATTTAAATCAAAAAGGAGATTTACGATGCAGGAACTGTTAAGTGTCTTCAAGGCTCTTTCGGACGAGACAAGGCTGAAGATGCTGAAGATCATAGGGAAGGGCGAGATATGCGTTTGCGACCTCGTCAGCGTTTTAAGCGTGAGCCAGCCTAAGATATCGTTTCACCTGAATGTATTGAAAGCGGCAGGGCTGATAAAAGACAGAAAGCAGGGGAAATGGGTTCATTACAGTATCAATGATTCGGATGTGTTTAAGAGATTTCTTATGCTTTCAGTTCTTGAAAGGATTTCTGATGAGGAAATGAATAAGTACCTTATTAGGCTTGAAAAAGTGCTTGCTGTGAAAAATAAATGCTGTGATTGAGAATTCTGTCTTATAGAAAAGGAGGGTGTTATATGAAAATAGAGATCTACGATCCGGCGATGTGCTGTTCATCAGGCATGTGCGGGCCAAGCATTGACCCGGTGCTTTTAAAGATGAACGAGGCTGTACTGACATTAATAAAGCAGGGCACTGAAGTAGGCCGATATAACCTCGCGCAGCAGCCCAAGGAGTTCCTTACAAACAAAACAATTGCGGATTTGCTTCATAAGAATGGCAAGAAGATATTGCCGGTTACTATCGTTAACGGAGAGGTCTTCAGAACCGGCGAGTATCCCTCATATGAGGATTTGTGCGAGGCGCTAAAGGTAGAGCCAATGAAGAAAGGGAAGCCTATCCCATTGCAAACAACATGACCAAATACATATTTTTCTCAGGCAAAGGCGGTGTGGGCAAGACCACAATGGCATGCGCCACAGCGATCCATTATGCAACAGAAGGCAAAAAGACATTGATCGTAACGACTGATCCGGCTTCCAATCTTGCGGACGTATTCGAGCAGGGGATAGGCCACAAGATAACGCAGATTAAAGACGTGGATAACCTCCACGCCATGGAGATAGACCCCGATGAGGCAACGAGAGAATATAAAGAGCGCATAATCGGCCCGTTTCGTGAAATCATGCCGGATGACGTGATAGCGTCTCTTGAAGAGAACCTTAGCGGTCCCTGCACAACGGAGATGGCGTCTTTTGACAGGTTCATAGATTTCATGGATGGTGACGAATATGACTTGATTGTATTCGACACAGCTCCGACAGGTCATACGATTAGACTGCTTGAACTTCCCGTTGACTGGTCAAAGCATATAGAGGAATCCGCAAAGGGGAGCGGACAGACCTGCCTTGGCCCGGTTCAGTCCATTCAGGATTCCAAAGATAAATATGACCGCGCAACATCCCTTCTCAAAGACCCTGACCGCACCGACTTCATTTTTGTCATGCGGCCTGAAGAACTTTCGCTTTACGAAACGATAAGGGCATCAAAGGAGCTTGAGACAATCGGCATTAAATCAGGAGATGTCATCATTAACGGGATATTGCCTGAGGAAGTTTGCGATATTGAATTTCTTAGAAAGAAATATGATGTTCAGCAGAAAGTAATCAGAAATATAGAGATGGAAATAACCGCACCAAAGCGGTACATGTTTTTAAGGGACAACGAGATAAAGGGCTTAGAAGCGTTAAAAAATGTGGCAGGAGAACTGTTCACTCAAAATTCCCCCTTTAAAAAGGGGGTGCCGGGGGTTATTAAGGAACAGGAAAGTCTCAATTCCTTTAATCCTCTTTTAGAAAAGAGGGACATTGATAGCCTCTTGTTACCGTCTAACGGAACAAAGGCTATATTCTTCACCGGCAAGGGCGGTGTCGGCAAGACTACCATCTCATGCGTCACTGCCGTTCATACTGCACAAAAGGGATTTAAAACTCTCATTGTAACGACAGACCCTGCCGCGCATATTGGGGAAGTATTTGATGTGAAGATAAATGATGAACCGACAAAAATTACAGAGAACCTCTTCGCAGTGATGATTGATCAGGAGAAGGCTTTTACTGAATACAAGGAGAGAATTCTCGATGATGCGCGGGGAAAATATTCCGAAGACATGTTAGCCGCGATGGAGGAGGAGCTTAATTCTCCCTGCATTGAAGAGATGGCGGCCTTTGATAAATTCATCCGCTTTATAGAAAGCAGCGCCTATGATGTAATCGTCTTTGACACTGCGCCGACGGGACACACGCTGAGACTTCTCGACCTTCCTTTTGATTATGCAAAACAGGCGGAGATGTCGGAGACTCGACTCTTCGAGATGATAGACACAACAGAAGGAGCAAAGGCAAAAAGAGAGACAGAGAACAGGTTCAGGAAGATAATTGAAATCCTTAGAAGCAAAGAGCAGTCTGTCTTCTGCCTTGTGCTCTATCCGGAATCAACGCCAATCCTTGAATCCTATCGTGCCATGCTTGATTTGAAAGATGCGGGGATAGAGACTCAGCTTGTGGTTGCAAACATGGTATTGCCAGAAGAAGTTTGCGGTAATGACTTTTTCAGAAACAGAAGGCTTATGCAGATTAAATATCTGAACGAAATTAATAAGCGATTCAATCTGCCTGTGCTTCAATTCCCGATGATGCAGGAAGAAGTAAAAGGGATTAAGGGATTACAATTTGCACAAAGACATTTATTGTGATATAGATTTAACAAAGGATAAATTCAAAGAAAGCCAATATGTCACTCCTGGAAATCAAAGACCTTGTATTTAATGCCGGGGATAAAAAAATTCTCGATGGTCTTTCACTTTCCGCAGAGCGTTCAGAAGTCCACGCCCTTCTCGGCACAAACGGTACGGGCAAGAGCACCCTTGCTTATCTCATTATGGGATGTGAAGGTTACAAGCCCTCGTCAGGGGAGATCATATTTGACGGGAAAGTTGTTAATGGCCTGAAGATCCATGAGAGAGCACAGATCGGGATCACAATGGCATGGCAGGAGCCGGTGAGGTTCGAGGGCATTTCAGTAAAGGATTACATGACGCTGAAAAACAAAGATGCCGATCCTTCCCATTATCTTGAAATGGCCGGGCTTCATCCTGCACTTTATCTGCAGCGAATGGTAGATAAATCTCTGAGCGGCGGAGAGAGAAAGAGGATAGAGCTTGCATCCATTCTTGCATTGAATCCGAAACTTGCAGTACTTGACGAACCTGATTCAGGCATAGACATGCTTTCAACACAGGATATTATCAATGTTATAAACGCATTCAAGAAAAACGGTTCAGCAGCGCTCTTGATTACCCACAGGGAAGAAATCGCCATGATAGCTGACAAGGCATCTCAATTGTGCGGCGGGAAGATAGTGTGCTCCGGGAGCCCGGGAAAAGTTGCTGAATATTACAAATCAAGGCAATGCCTTATATGCAGAGATGAGGTGTGCGCGTATGTCTGAGATCAATAATTTAATGATGGCAGTCGCTGAGGCGGGCGGAGACAAGGGAATCCTTGTAAATAAGGATATTGCCCATCTTGCGGCAAGCGGACACAAAATATTAAGCGCGAATAAAGTTGAAGGCCTTGAGATAGAGGCAAAAGAGGCCCGTACAGGCATTGATGCAAAGATTGTAGTTCTGGAAGGGACGAAGATAAAAAACCCCGTCCACCTCTGCTTTGGAGTGCTTCATAAGATAGGAACTCAAAAGATAAAGATGGATGTGACGTTTGAGAAGAACGCCTCCGCCAGTTTCATAGCACATTGCGTATTCCCGAATGCGGAGAAGGTGCGGCATATCATGGACGCGGTGGTTAAGATCGGAGAAGGAGCGGAGATGAGATATTCAGAGACCCATTATCACGGCTTGTACGGAGGGATCAAAGTCATTCCTAATGCGGTTGTAACAATCGGTAAGGACGGAAGATACTTCACCGACTTCAATCTTACTACCGGGAGAGTCGGAAAACTTGAGATAGACTACTCCGTTACGGCAGGTGAAAACGCAGTAACAGAATTGACAGCAAGGGTATTCGGTCATGCTCACGACGATATCAATATAAAAGAAAAGGTTGCGCTTTTAGGTAAAAACTCAAGGAGCATCATAAAGACCAGAGTTGCCATAGAGGATGAAGCGCGAGCTGAAGTTACCGGCATTACCGAAGGATGCGCCGAAGGCGCGCGGGGTCATGTGGACTGTATGGAAATAGTCAAAGACAGGGCAGTAGCCAAGGCAATTCCCATTGTATATGTTACGAACCCTTTGGCCAAGGTGACCCATGAGGCTGCCATAGGCAGTGTTGATAAAAAACAGATGGAGACGCTCATGGCACACGGGCTGTCTTCTGAAGAGGCAGTAGATATTATTGTTAAAGGGATACTGAAATGAAAAAAGTTATGTTTCTCTGCACCGGCAACTCCTGCCGCTCGCAGATGGCGGAAGGGTTTGCCCGTGAATATGGTAAAGGGATAATTGAAGCTCACAGCGCGGGATTAACGCCTGCCGGTGTGAATCCACGCGCCATTGCGGTCATGAAGGAGATCGGCATTGATATTTCATCGCAGAGATCAAAGGCAATAGACGAGAAGATACTGAAACAGATGGATGTTATAGTCACTTTGTGCGGACATGCGGAAGCGATGTGTCCGATGACTCCTCCTGAGATAGAGAGGATACATATGCCTGTGGATGATCCGGTCAGCGCTATAGGAACAGAGGAAGAAATTACGAAGGGGTTCAGAAGGGCGCGGGATGAGATACAAGAGAGAATAGCCAGCTTAATTAATGATCTCAAAACAGAAGGGAAACAACATGGCTGAGCAAACGGTAAAGAGGCTTTCTTTCATAGACAGATATCTCACGGTCTGGATATTCGCTGCCACGGCGCTTGGAGTGGGGCTTGGGTATTTTATCCCCGGAGTCGAGGGTTTGATAAACAGCTTTCAGGCAGGCACTACCAATATCCCCATTGCCGCGGGATTGATCCTGATGATGTATCCGCCTTTTGCCAAGGTGAAATATGAGGAATTGGGGGATGTCTTCAGGGATAAGAAAGTGCTCGGCCTCTCTCTCATTCAGAACTGGATTGTCGGACCGATACTTATGTTTCTGCTGGCGATAATCTTTCTCCATAACTATCCCGAATATATGGTGGGACTGATAATGATCGGACTGGCGCGCTGTATCGCCATGGTCATTGTATGGAATGAGATCGCAAAAGGGAACACCGAATATGCAGCCGGACTTGTAGCTTTTAACAGCGTTTTTCAGGTGCTGTTTTACAGCATTTATGCCTATGTCTTTATAACAATTCTGCCGCCGCTATTTGGACTTGAGGGAGAAGTTGTTCATGTGAGCATCGTTGAACTCGCAAAAAGCGTCTTTATATATCTTGGCATCCCGTTCATTGCCGGGATGCTCACACGGTTCATACTGATAAGGGCCAGAGGCAAGGAGTGGTATCACGCCCATTTCATCCCAAAGGTCAG
Organism: Nitrospirota bacterium; assembly: GCA_040758255.1. Taxonomy (GTDB): domain Bacteria; phylum Nitrospirota; class Thermodesulfovibrionia; order UBA6902; family UBA6902; genus JACRPZ01. The sequence goes on along the minus strand of JBFLVX010000066.1, from coordinate 5,593 downwards.
TCCGATTACTTTGATTGCGCTGCTCTTTACCATCGTGGTCATGTTCAGCCTGAAAGGTAACCTTATCGTTCAGATCCCGATGGATGTGGTGCGCATTGCCGTTCCGCTGATGCTCTATTTCATTTTGATGTTCCTCGTCTCATTCTATATGGGGAAAAAGGTCGGAGCTGATTATTCCAAAACCGCCACCCTCGCCTTTACAGCCGCGAGCAACAATTTTGAGCTGGCAATAGCGGTAGCTGTTGCTGTCTTCGGCATTAATTCCGGTGCGGCGTTTGCCGCGGTAATCGGGCCGCTTGTGGAAGTGCCGGTGATGATCGGGCTTGTAAATGTGGCGCTCTGGTTTCAGCGGCAATATTTCAGAGCCACTTAACAAACTGGACTCAAAATAATTTTGGGTAATAGTTGTAGTAATATTAGACATGAAGGGGATGTTCAGACATATCACAAAATCCCTTGCCGGCAAACTCCTTATTGCCATAGGGCTGATTATAATAATCGGCGGCAGCATATCATGGTATACCTTGCTTAGCGCCGGGAAAAGAAATCTCATAAACGATGCGATCAAGAATACAGCCTCATACTCTGACCTGATTAAAAAGAGCACACGGTACGGTATGCTCACCTTTAACAGGGAGTCCATACAGCAAACGATAAACAGTGTGGGTTCCGCGGAGAATATTAAAGGCGTGAGGATTTTTGACAGTAAGGGAAAGATATTCTATTCTTCCTCGCATCAAGAAATAGGGCATATGGTTGACAGACGCGCGCCTGTTTGCATAGGCTGCCATAGTAATCCTGACAAGCCGTCCATAACCTTAAAAACCGAAAGCCAGTGGGTAATATATACGGGCAGGGAAGGATATAGGTTGCTGACCTTTGTTGACCCTATCTACAACGAGCCTTCATGCTATACCGCAGCCTGCCATGTCCATTTGCAGGAGCAAAGGGTCTTGGGCATCCTTGAAACTAACTTTTCACTTGCCTTCGTTGATGAAAATATCCGTAAGCAGACCATAGAGATAACCATCTATGCCGTTGTCTTTATGAGTATAAGTTCCATAATCCTGTATTTTGTCCTGAGAAGATTTGTGCTTAAACCGGTGACAACTCTTTCATCCGCGATGAAAAAGGTTTCAGAAGGTGATTTAGAGCAGAAAGCCTTAATAGACTCAGAAGATGAGATGAGGCTCCTTGCCGATACTTTTAATATAATGACGAAAGACCTCAAAACAGCAAGGAAGAAGATGGAGAAGTGGACTAAAACCCTTGAAGATGAGGTGGCTAAGAAGACAAGGGAATTAAAGAGTTCGCAGGACAAGCTGATACAAGCGGAAAAGCTTGCGTCACTGGGCAGGCTTACAGCAGATGTCGCCCATGAAATCAGGAACCCCCTTACTGCGATAGGCGGTTTTGCCCGCAGACTATACAAAATTGCCTCCGGTGCAAAAGAAAAGGAATATTCAGAGGTTGTGGTAACAGAGGTGAACAAGCTTGAAAAGATATTAAGAGATGTCCTGACATTTTCCAGAGATGCGCGATGCCATCTTGAGAGGCATGATATTACAGCGGTTATCCGCGATACGCTAAGGATGTACAAGGACGTGTGTGATGATCAGTCCATTAAAATGGAAGTGCAGGAGGCTGATAATCTTCCATTGGTCATGATAGACAGGGATCAGGTTATGCAGTCCCTCGGCAATCTCATCACCAACGCAATAGACACAATGTCCTGCGGAAACACATTAAGAATAGCATCAGGCAAAGAGGGTTTGCATAATGTGCCTTATGTTTTTATAAAGGTCTCCGATACGGGCAAGGGGATCCCTGAAGATAAGCTGCCATTGATATTTGAGCCTTTCTTTTCTACAAAGGAGATAGGTCACGGCACCGGGCTCGGGCTTTCAATAACAAGAAAGATCATAGAAGAGCACGGCGGTTTTATCAGGGCAGAGAGCATTGAAGGGAAAGGCTCCGCATTCAGCCTGTATTTTCCGTATCAGAGCGAAGAGGAATCTTTAAAAATAAAATGCTGGGAGTATATGAAATGCGGCAGGGATAAAGATGCTACGATAAAATGCCCTGCCTGCTCCAATTTTGGGCGAATCTGCTGGGCAGTGGCAGGCACATTCTGTGAGGGAAAGGTGCAGGGAACATTTGCTCAGAAATACGAGGACTGCAGGAAATGTGAGTTCTATCAGAGAGTGACGAATAGGGAGATATAAAAAATTGGTTCTTTACTACTGGATGATAAAATTCTCGATTGTGACAGTGCCGTTGCTGATTGTCATGTTGCCGTTCAGAGTGGTTTTTCCCGTAACCGCAGTATAGCCGTTATTGTAGCCGCCCTGAACTGTAATGGTCTTGCTTACATTGATATTCAGGTCTTCAGTAAATCCGGCATCCTGGCTCTGGATGGTATCTCCGTTAACTGACGCGTTATAAGCAGACTGCAGGGTAGTGTATGCCGCGGGATTTCCCGAAATCCTTACCAGCTCATACCCTGTGCCGGAGAGGATGATTGTTACAGGATTCTCATCCGGATCGTTTGACGGGATATTGAAATTGTTTATAGATTGACCGCCTGTCGTTGGTGTAAATCTTATAGTGACTGAGCATGATGCGGATGTCACGAGTGTCTGCCCCGAGCAGTTATCTGTTATCTTGCTGAATGGGGATGACGGAGATGTAACCGTCCCCACTATTAAATTGCCTGTTTCGTTATTGCTTACTGTGAATGTATTGTCTGATGTATTCCCAATAGCAATATTACCGAAGTCATATGAAACAGGGGAGACGGAAATATCAGGGGGCGTCAATATCGCCGTCATAGTGGAATCCGCGGCGCTTATATTCGTGATGCTCACATTGCTTGAACTGCCGTTGTATAGATTGCTGTTTGGCGTAGAAGAGGAGTTGAATGTCACGGCATTTCCCTGATACCACAAGTCCGCCGTGTCTCCGCTATTGGTATTCTTTTCAAGATGCCACTGGCCGTCAGCCTGTTCAAGGGCTACGCCGTAATGGTCTGTCACACATGAAGGCCCGCCGGGATAACATTCGCTGTTATTTACGGTATTTAAGCTGATTTTGCTCGTAATCGTGTTTTCATCTATATGCCATATTGCCAGTCCTCCAAAACTTGTCCCCAGCCATGCCTCAAGCCCCCGGTCATCCCCCTCCGGACGCCTGTTCTCAACAAGAAAGTACTCATAAGAAAGACTCGTAGGCTGCTGGTAAACAGTGTTTGAACCTGTTGCGGAAGCTGAGCCTGCCGCCGTGATTGAGGTGATGCCCGAGCCTACAGATGGATTAACCCATCCCGTGTCAAACTTTATCCATGCATCCGGCAGCACAGGCCTCGCCCCGTAATAAGTATCGGTAGAAGCCTTGCCCCATGAGCCTGAGGCCATAACAGAGAATATACCGACACCTTCGGATGAGCCGTCAGTGTCGTAAAGATCGGGAAAGCCGAAGATGAGGTGTCCAAGCTCATGAACCATAATCCCCATCGTCGCCTGATGCGCATCAGAAGCGCTGCTTCTATGAATTTCGCCGAATTGAGCATATCCTCCCGCGTCACCATGGTAATCGCCGACACGCACGCCGTCTACAATCGGCGAGCTGACAGCGCCCCATCCAAGAGACCACGCATGTCCCCATACGTTCGGCGTATATAAGCTGCTGTAAGAACGCTCATATCCGGCCGCTATGACAACGACCGCCAGTTCATCAGAGTCAACGTAACTGTCAGAATTAGTATCGTATGCCGCGAAATTTACGTAAGGGTCAGCGGCGATTATCGCGTTTCTCGTTAAGGTGCGGTTGTTGTCGTTTGTGCTGCTGCCTGTATTAGGGTGCGCATAGCCGAGATTAACCCAGCCCACCACGCCGTTATTGGCGGTTCCGAAGGACTCATTAGCAGGAGAAAGCGTTACATTTCCATATGATGCCTTATTATAGTAATCATTGATGTTATTGTTGATAAATGCCGCAAAACTCGCCTCAGAGTAAGTCCCTGTTCTATTGGTGAACTCTGCCAGTACAAAGAGTATCTTTCCGCTGAACGGGCCGGAAGGAGCCGCCAAGAAAGTGCTGAAAGGATCTGAAGACAGAGGAGTCGGGAATATGTTATTGCCGGCAGAGCTTTCCTTTATTGCGCCCGGCATTCGTATAAAGTCTTTATCAGGACGCATATGTTTCCCAAGACCTCTTTGCGGCATTTCGTGAGCGCGGATTCTGCCCAAGACCGGTTTATCATTATCAAAACTGGAAATATAGTACCAGAAACCATCATCCCCCCGGTTAATCGAATAACCCTCGTCTGTTTCGATCCAGTTATTCCATTCATCCCCGGTCAGGCACGCTTTAAACGCGATTCCGTCCGGCTGCGTGATATCAAAAAGAGCTGGCGCAGCCGGAACCGCAAATGAAATATTGCACAACCCGAAAAAGGAGAACAGAAGAACAATAAAAGATATTATTTTTTTATTCATGAGCATATATCCTTATGGTTTATTATATCATTTAATAATTATTCTAAGTTGAATCCCTCATAATTCTTTGCTATGCCGCATTTTAAGTCATTTTTGATTTGGTTTTTTGTGTGCTAAAATCTTCTTATGGCGGAGTTTGAATTTCTCAAATCTCTCATTATCATTTTAGGGGCCTCCGCTGTCGCCTTATTTATCCTCAACAAGCTCAGGATACCGTCAGTTGCGGGATTCCTGATTGCGGGCGTCCTGATAGGGCCTCACGGCCTTGAGCTTATCAAAGATATCCGTCTTGTAGAGATATTCGCCGAGATCGGTGTCGTCCTCCTCCTCTTTACTATCGGCCTTGAGTTTTCGCTTAAGAAATTGCTTGCCCTCAGAAAGACGATATTCATAGGCGGGTTACTGCAAGTTCTGATAACCTTTCTGATAGTTTTCGCGCTTTCAAATGCCGGCGGAAAAGATCTAAACACCTCCTTGATACTCGCCTTTCTCATTCCGCTGAGCAGCACCGCGATAGTGATGAAGCTCCTCTTTGAGAGGGCTGAGATAGACTCCCCGCACGGGAGGATAAGCCTCGGCCTCCTGATATTTCAGGATTTCTGCGTTGTGCTCTTTATGCTGATGATCCCGCTTCTTGCAGGCGGTGATAAGGGGATAAAAGAGATAACGTTGGTGCTGATCAAATCCGCCGCTATTATCGCGGCGGTCATAATCTCAGCAAGGTGGGTGGTGCCGAGAGCGCTCCATCAGATAGTGCATACGAAGATGAGGGAGCTCTTCATCATCAGCATAATCTTTATATGCCTCGGCGCGGCCTATCTGACTTTCAAGCTCGGCCTCTCCCTCGCGTTAGGCGCTTTTATAGCCGGCATAATAATATCCGAATCCGAATACTCGTATCAGGCTGTCTCCGACATCCTCCCTTTTAAGGAGAGTTTTAACGGCCTCTTTTTCATCTCAGTCGGAATGCTCATGAATATCAGCTTCTTTGCCTCGAACCTTTCTGCTGTATTGCTGGCTGTGCTGGTCATAATTTTGCTGAAGACCTTTACGTCTACCATCGCGGTTTTAATTATGGGGAGCAATTTGCGGGTCTC
>JBFLVX010000065.1:0-12308 GCA_040758255.1 Nitrospirota bacterium | reverse complement strand
TTTACAATAGAATCGTTGTCTACATCTGTAGTTATTATATCTGCTTTTAGTGATCTGGCAAGAGTTAAGACCAGCTTTTCTCCTCCTCCTATTGCTCCTATATAGTCATGAAATATGGCAATTTTCACACTACATTACCTCTTTCTTTTTTTAACAGTTTTTTAATCGTTAACAATAAGAGGCCGATGTTGCATGAACTCCACAATAAGTCAGCCCAGAGCTTTTTCATCAAAAGAGGAAGCCTGATTTGCTGCCATATCGCGGTCGGCAAGAAAGAGTCATCATAGAAAGCTTCTATGTCATGGATTGGTTTAAAAGAATTGCGATTAGGCAGAGTAATGATAAATTTAAATTGCGTATTCCCTGATCTAACAAGTGCGGTTATAACTTCACGGGCATGTCTCTGAACCCCTGTAACAGGCTGGCTCATGAAACGTCCGTTTATCAAAATAAGCTTCTGCTTCATTCATCTTTCCTTTATCTGAATTATAAGCAAGATGCTGCGTAAACCGTTATAGAAAATTCTTAAAACCAGAACTCGGGATATTTGCGGCTACGGGGCAGGTTGTTTATGACAAGCGCAATCGTAAGCATAATCACAGCCCCGGCGCCTACAGGAATAATCGCGTATAAGAATCCCAAGGCATGTACCTTCTCTCCCCCTATGACAGCGATAAGGGCAGTTGCTCCGCCCGGCGGGTGGAGCGTCTTTGTGGCATGCATAACAGCAATGGCTGTGGCTACAGCAATTGCAGATGCAAGCCACATATTCCCTCCGAAAATCTGGTAAGATGCCACACCTATGAGCGCTGAAAATATATGGCCTCCTAAAAGATTTCTCGGCTGGGCAAGAGGACTTTTTACTGCTCCGTATATTAAAACTGCTGAAGCGCCAAATGAGCCGACGATCAGCGAGAGGTCGGTTTTTGAGAGGATATTAAAATGGAGATAAGCGACTATCGCTATACCTGAAAATGCGCCGATCCATGACCAAGCAATCTCAGAGAGGCTGACGGCAGGAGGAGATTTTGCTTCCCCCTTCATTTTTTTGAGGTATTCGTTAAGCATCCGGACATGTTAAAGGTCGCTTTGTAAGGAGGAATGCTTCAGTTCTTCGAACTCTTCTACCCTGTGCCTGCGTACTTCTTTATCCGCCAGTATTCCGCATTGAGCGTCTCAACGACATAATCAAGCCTGCCTGTCTTGAGCCACTTTCCGACAGCTGTAAAGAATATCAGCGGGTTCTTCATGGCGATCGATATGAGTATCGAGTAGAAATTGACGTTCCCTGAACGCGTGAGATAGTTCTTCCTGAAGAAGTGGTTCTGCATATTCTTGCGGATATCCCTCAACTCTTCCTTCTTGAATGTTATCGCCATAAGCGGAAGCTCAGGCTGCCTGTGCGCCCAATTTTCAGAGAACGGGATGTTCGGGTCGAGCCAGCCGTTCTTTATCGCCATATCATATATATCCGTTCCAGGATAGGGTGTGAGGAAATAGAATGCCGTATAATCAGCTTCAATATCCTTTGCGACCTGGTAGCTCATCTCTATATCTTCACGAGTCTCTTCAGGGTTACCGATAATGAATGTGGCAAGCGTTCTTATATCAAGTTTCTTGCAGAGCGCGAATGATTTCTTGATCTGCTCGGTCCTGTCGCCGTGGCCGCCCTTGCCTAACACCTTCAATATCTTGGGAGAGCCGCTCTCAACGCCGAAGTCAAGCTGCACAAGCCCGGACTCCTTCATCAGTTTCATGAGAGATTCATCGGTCTGGTCTACCCTGGACTGTCCGGCCCATACAACACCGAGATTCCTCCGCATAATGTCCTCACAATATTCCCTGACCCAGTTCTGGTTCAGCGTAAAGGTGTCGTCACAATAGTAGATACCCTTGATACCGTATGTCTTATGAAGATGCTCTATCTCGTCAACAACATTCTTGACAGAACGCCTCCTCGTCTTTCTCCCGAATATATTATGGCTGCCGCAATATATGCACCTGTACGGACAGCCTCTGCTTGTAACGATGGTCGTCTGGTTTTCGGTAGCATAGCCCCTGATAATGCCGGGCGGCATTAAATACGGCTTCATATCTATAAGATGGCGCGCCGGGAATGGGATAGTATCAAGGTCTTCGATCAATTCACGCCTGCCGTTGTCAACGATCTTTCCGTCTTCCCTGTACATGACCCCTGTTACGCCTTTGAGGCCCTCTCCCTTTCCGAGCTTTTCACAGACCTCAACCATCGTTGCCTCGCCCTCGCCGATAACTATAAAATCAGCGCCAAACTCATTCATCGTATCAATAGGCTTTACAGTTGTGTGGACGCCGCCGCAGCAAATCGGCACATTAGGGATCTCTTTCTTCAGCTTCTTCATCATATTCAAGGACCTCTGGTATCCCACGGTCAGGAATCCCAGGCCTATCAGGTCGGGTTTGAACGTCTTGATCTCACTGATAATAGTATCGTGGTATTCAGGGTCTGCGTCATAACACTGAACAGTATGGCCCGCCTTCTCCAGCATGGCTGCCACATACATCAGACCTAACGGCGGGACAACATTATTACCGTCCAGCACCTGTGAGTTGACTAATGTGACTCTCATAATTATTTCCCCTTATTTTATATTGTGTGTCTTCTCTGGTTTTCTTATTATCCGCAACAGGAGCATTTGATACCCAGCAGTTTCGGCTTGGCGGCTTTCATTGTAACGGAATAGAAGTTCAGATACTCAACCTTTTTGTAAAGATAGTTCCGCGTTAATGAGACATCAGGAAAGCCTGCTTTTTCAGCCGAATTTTTAAACCTTTTATCTGTTAATGCCCCTGAAAGACAGGCGCTCCATAACTCTTTGTCCCTCTTCATATATCCCGGAACCGGCTTGTCAGATACTATGTCGGATATTACAAATCTGCCGCCCGGCTTCAGCACCCTGTATATCTCAGCGAGCACGCCTGTCTTGTCCTCAGTCAGATTAATTACGCAGTTGGATATAACAAGGTCAATTGAATTGTCCTCAGCAGGGAGCTTGACTATATCGCTCTTTCTGAATTCAACATTATTATAACCGAGGGATTTGGCTACTTTCTTCGCGCTCTCTGTAGCCTTGGCAACCATCTCATCGGTCATATCCACGCCAATTACCCTGCCGCTCTTACCAAGCTTTTTGGCGGCGATAAAGCAGTCAATGCCCCCGCCTGAGCCGAGGTCGAGGATAGTCTCGCCCTCTTTTATGTCCGCAAGCGCGGCAGGATTGCCACATCCGTAAGAGACTTCAAGTACTTCGTTAGGGATATGCTTCAGGTCTTCGGGGTTATAACCAGTAGGGCAATAGTAATCCTCAACCGGCGCGTTCGCGGCCTTTGAGAACTTTTTCTTAACAGTCTTTGTCACATGCCCCTTTATCTCAGGTTTGCAGACATTCTCATCATCCTCAACATCAATTGCCAGAACGCATGAGCAGTGATAACACCCAACCTCATTTTTGTCATCTATTGATTTGACAGCATTGTCAAGATATGAGGGGAGCTTTGAGTCCATGGCATTGAATACATGCGGCGTCATGTAACCGTCAGCGTTCTCTACTACCACTCCTTCGGATGCCATATCCCAAATAATATCCTCAAATAAGGATTTATACGTAGAGCAATAAGGGTCTAAGGCCTTTACTGATCCCTTGCCGGTATCAACCTCGCTTGAATAAAAACTGTGGGATGTGCAGCCGCCTCCGCAGAAGAACCTGAGATAGCAGGTGCTGCATTCTGTCTTGTCCTGTATGCTGTTGCCTCTTCCGCACTTCATGGCATCCGAATTCAGCCAGATATCTTTTAAGGGCTTCTCTAATATGGAACCGGAGTCAAAGCGCCTGTCGCCATTAAGCGAACCGCACGGATAAACATGTCCGTCCGCATTGACACATATCTTTTCATAACAGTTGTTGCAGAGGTCATTCTTCCTCCCCCTTTTATAGCGCACACGCGCTTTCAGGGATTCTTCGTTGTCAACTATTACTTCCTGCTCTTCATATACCGATCTCTGCTCCTTCATTATCTGCGTTATCTTCTCAGGAGGCACATAAAGCTCTTCAACATTGCTCGCGCCGCGTCCCTTGGCATGCATCCAGAGCATATGATGGTCTTTTACTCCAAGTGTGGATATGAATTCTGATGTTCCCTTTATTTTATCTTCATTGTATTTGCTGACGGCAGTGGAGACGATGGGGATTATGCCTATGCCGACGAGCCTTCTAATTCCGTCAACTGTCTTATCAAATGACCCTGCCCCGCGAAGCTTGTCATGAGTCTCTGCGTCTGGGCCCTCAAGGCTCACCTGAAGTATGAGTCTCGGGCTTTTTAATTTATCAAGAGCAGCTATTTTTCTGTCATCAAAGAGCGTGGCATTTGTAAGAACAATTAATTCCCTCTCCTTCTCAACGGTAATATATTTAATCACCTCGAATATATCATCTTTTATGAAGGGTTCGCCGCCTGTTATGTAGAACCGCTTTACCCCAAGCTCTATCGCATCGTCAACGAGTTTCCTGATCTCTTCTGTGGTAAGCTCCCTGTCTAACTGTTTGCCCGCGCTTACAAGGCAATGTTTACACCTCAGATTGCATGCCAGCGTTGTATATATCCAGAGCTCATCCAGTTTGTCAGGCGCAATCGCCTTGTCCCTGCCGGCATATTCTGATCTTGCAAACGGCGAGTCAGAGATAAACTCCAGCGTTCCGGCTGCACTTATAAAGTCCGAAACCTCTTTGCTTATATCTTCTGCTTTGCCGTTACCGGCAACGTATTTCTCTGAAAAAATGTGCTTAATCTCAGAGAGTGTGTGTTTGCCGTCACAGAGCTTCATTATCTCCAGACCTGTCCGGTTTACACTCATCCAGTTAGGATAAGCAGGATCAATAAGAAGATGCACCCCATCTCTCTCTTTTTCAATATAGAGAGTGGAATAGAGCCTGTCATCTTCCTTGAATGTCTTCAGCTCGGTCTCATTGACATGCCACTTTTCGAGCTGATACTGATTTATCCTTGCGTCTCTTGAGGGTTCACAACATGATTTTGCCATATAAGACTCCAATAGTTAAATTTACTACCTTTATGGTGGATATTGCAAGTAGTTGCAGGCGCTTGCAACTACCTTAAGTGCTTATTTCTGCTAAAATAATTTATGAACGATAACAATTCGCCCTTCATTATCTCTGTTACAGGCGCTCACAGCAATGTCGGCAAGACAACTCTGTGTTCATTTCTTCTGAGTGAACTCAAAGGCTTTGGAGCGGTCAAATTCACAAAAGCAGAGATGTATACTTCTATTATAGATGACCTTGAGATACTGAATCAAAACGGCAAAGACACTGCTGTAATGCTCGAGGCCGGCGCTGAAAAGGTTGTCTGGATCAAAAGCCCGCGAGACGGGTTAAAAGATGCTCTGGATATTGCTTTCAGCAAGCTTTACGGACTTAAAGGAGTTGTGGTTGAAGGCAATAGTCCTGTGGATTTTTTAAATACCTCTCTGGTAATATTCATCATAAATCCGGATGGGGAGATCAAGCCGTCAGCCATAGAAGTCTGCAAAAGGGCAGACATAGTGATCATTAATTCGGATAAAGAGATTAAAGAGCCGGCCTTTTCAACCTCAATATTCCCGGAAAATGCCGTATTTTTCCGGATAAATCTAAAAAACAAGGAAGGTGAGATTGGTAAATTCCTCTGCCATGTCAAAAGAAAAATCATTAGAGACAAGGATTAAAAAGGCGGCTTCAAATGGTATAATAACCTGCGCTGTGCTGAGAAAGATCGCAGAGGAAGTTAATGCAACTTACGGTGAAGCTGGAAAGGCTGCGGACAACTTAAAGATAAAGGTCAGGAATTGCGACCTCGGATGCTTTTAGTTCTAAATATCCACTGATTACGCAGATGGCACAGATTGAAAAAGATAAATTCTGAGTAATCTGTGAAATCTGAGGATAAAGAGTTTTTGTTGCAGGCCTGAGGCTGACAGTTTTATAAGGAGTGTTGTCTTATAAATGGAAATAAATGTCCTCTTATTTGAATTAGCGCTCACATTCTATTTTATAGCTGCTATCATGGGCGTTATTGAGCTTTTCAGGCGGCGTAAGACCGTTTCAAAAGCAACCGGCTATCTTGCTTTAGCCGGGTTTCTCTTTCATTCCGCAAATATTATCGCCAGATACATCGAGGGCGGACATATACCTGTCACAAACCTGCATGAAGCAGCATCCTTCTTGTCATGGTGTATTGTGCTCCTTTTCCTCTTCCATGAATACCGTTATAAGCTCGGCTTGCTTGGCTCATTTATAATGCCTATAGTCCTGATCTTTATGCTCTCCTCCTCCATCTTTCCAAGAGAGATAAAGGAACTCAGCCCTATGCTCAGAAGTTACTGGTTTGGAATTCATGTTGTTCTGGCTTTTCTGGGGGACGCTGCCTTTGCAATGGCATGCGGCATCGGCATCATGTACCTGATTCAGGAGAGATATGTAAAATCAAAACACCTGAGCGGACTCTTTCTGAAGCTCCCGAGCCTTCAGTCCCTTGATGAGATCAACTATCATCTGATAACTCTGGGGTGGCCGCTTCTGACCCTTGCCATAATATCAGGAGTTGTATGGGCAAACACCGCGTGGGGCACGTACTGGAGGTGGGATCCAAAGGAAGTATGGTCCCTCATAACATGGCTTATTTATGCAATTGTGCTGCACCTCAGGCTCTCAATCGGCTGGAGGGGCAAAAAAGCCGCGATCCTCTCAATTTTAGGTTTTGTCCTGGTTATCTTTACCTTTTTCGGCGTCACATTACTCTTGAAAGGAATTCACGTTTTTCAATAGATCGCCCATTGCCATAACGATTGTTGAATCCTGTTTAAACTATGCAGATCTTAGTCATCGGCCTTAACCATAAAACAGCGAGCATTGAAGTGAGGGAGAAGTTCGCTTTTGACAATGAGAAGCTCGGGGAGGCTTTGAAAATTCTAAAGGCCTCCGGCCTGACATCTGAGAATGTCATACTCTCCACCTGCAACAGGGTTGAGATGTATGCAGGGGTCAGTGACCTTGATTCGGGCATAGAAGGCATAAAGGATTTCCTGGCCGGTTTCCATAATGTGCCTAAGAAAGCGCTTGAAGAAGCGCTCTTTATTCTCCACGGCAGTGAGGCGGTGCGGCATGTATTCAGGGTTGCGTCAGGGCTGGATTCGATGGTCCTTGGCGAGCCTCAGATACTCGGACAGATAAAGGATGCCTTTGATTTCTCCCTGAAGAATAAAGCTACGGGCGCTCTTCTTAACAAGCTGATGAAGAAGACCTTCTCAGTGGCAAAGAGGACGAGGACAGAGACAGGCATAGGAAAAGGGGCAGTTAACATCAGCTATGCCGCTGTTGAGCTGGCAAAAAAGATATTTGATGACCTCTCCACAAAGACCTTTCTCCTTATCGGCGCAGGCGAAATGGGAGAGCTTGCGGCAAGGCACCTGATAAACAACGGGGTAAAGGATGTAATAGTCACAAACAGGACTTACGAGAGAGCCGAGAAACTTGCCGCAGAGTTTAACGGCAGGAGTGTCAGGTTCGAAGAATATATGCAAGAACTTAAACATATAGATATAATAATCTCCGCAGTTGATGTCCGAAAACATATACTGACCAAAGAAGATATACACGATGTTATGAAGGCAAGGAAACAGAAGCCGGTTTACATAATTGATATATCGGATCCGAGAAGCATTGACCCCGAGATTGATAAACTTGATAATGTCTACCGTTTCGATATTGATAACCTGCGCGGCATTGTTGACGTCAATGAAGAGGAGAGAAAGAAGGAGGCTCAGAAGGCTGAGGAGATTGTAACATCAGAGGTAGAGTCCTTTCTCAGGTGGCAGGAATCTCTCTCCGCAGTCCCTGCAATTGTTGCGCTCAGGGATAAAGCAGAAGCGATAAGGAGAGAGGAACTCGAAAAGACCCTGAAGAAGCTTGGGCCAATGGAAGAAGAGAAGGTAAAGTCCATTGAGTATTTGACCATCTCAATCGTCAATAAATTAATTCACCCTCCAACGTCTGCGCTGAAATCCGATGACGAGGATAAAGAATTACTGATAGACACTGTCAGAAAACTATATGCACTTGAGGTAAAAAAAGAGAATGAAGAAAAATAAGATCATAATAGCAACACGCGGCAGCATGCTTGCGCTCTGGCAGGCTGAATGGATAAAGGCCCGGCTTGAAGCCGGAAATCCCGGGCTCACGGTAGAGCTTAACAAGATAAAGACCACAGGGGACAAGATCCTCGATGTCCCGCTTGCTAAAGTCGGGGGCAAAGGGCTCTTTGTAAAGGAAATAGAAGAGGCGCTTTTACAGAAAACCGCGGATCTTGCCGTACACAGCATGAAAGATGTCCCGACCGACCTTCCTGAGGAGCTTTATATTGCCGCCATATGTGAGAGAGAAGACCCGAGGGACGCATTATTGGCCGGCGCGAAGATAAAAAGCTTTGAAGACCTGCCCCAAGGGGCGCGTATAGGAACGAGCAGCCTGAGAAGGATCTGCCAGATCCTGAGCAAACGCCCTGACCTTAAAATTATACAACTCCGGGGGAATGTTGATACAAGGATAAGAAAGCTCGATGAAGGAGAGTTTGACGCGATCATTCTTGCCGCTGCCGGGGTAAAAAGGCTTGGCAAGGCGGAGAGAATTACGCAGATAATTCCGCAAGATATAAGCCTTTCCTCAGTAGGCCAGGGGGCCGTAGGAATAGAATGCAGGAAAGATGATGAATTTACAAACAGCCTGGTCAAGGCATTAGACCATGCCGGGACCTCAATATGCGTAAGGGCGGAGAGGGCATGCCTGAAGAAGCTCGAAGGAGGCTGCCAGGTTCCAATAGCCGCGCACGCAAGATTAATAATGAAGAACGCAACATCTACCCCATCCCTATTTATTGAAGGCCTTGTCGGAAGCGTATCAGGAGACAGGATAATAAGGGAGTCCATAGAAGGGCCGCTTGAGGAAGCAGAACCCCTTGGCACAGCGCTTGCCGAAGCCCTCCTATCAAAGGGAGCCGGTAAAATACTCGCTGAGGTTTACGGAAGATAGAAACTTGCCCTTTTGAGGGTCATTAGGATATATTAGAACATGCTAAAAATAATGGGCAGCCATAAATTCTTCAGTGTCTTCGTGTTAGGCGCGGTGACATTTATGATAATTATCACCTTTGTCTTCTGGGGCATAGGCAAGGGCGGCGACCCTTCTTCAGGAAAGGCCGGGATCGTAGCCGAGATTGAAGGGGAGACCATCCCTCTTGATGAATTTTGGCGGACATATGATAATGAATTTAAACGTGTTAGGGAGATGTATCCTAACGAAGAGGAGATCAAGAAGCTTAACCTGAAAGAGAATGTCCTTAATGCGCTTATTGACAGGAAGGTCATTGTAATGGCAGCACAGGAAGCCGGGATAACCGTGACCGAACAAGAGCTTCAGAAGGAAATATTGCAATTACCCTATTTCCAAAGAAATGGCGTTTTTGACCAGTCAATCTATGAAAGATCCCTTCAGCTTAACCGCCTGACTCCGCAGACTTTCGAGGAGCAGCTTAGAAATGACCTGCTATTCACTAAAATGAGCCGTTTGATAGAAGAGACGGTTGAATTCACTTCAGAGGAGTTAAAGTTAATTGATTCTCTAAAGCAGTCTAATGCTCGGATAGCGGATGCTTTCCGCAACTCCAAAAACAGCCAGGCTATCAAGGCCTATGTTGAAGGCATAAAACGCAAAATGGAGATAAAGGTCAACAAGGACCTTATCAGTTAACCGTAGTTATCCACAGATCCTTCCCCTGCTAAAAAAAGCGCAGGGGTGCGCACTTTCAGAAGCTTGACAAACAAGATACCGTTAAGTTATTTGTATTAATATCATGAAATACCTGAAATTTACTCTTTTAGCCATTTTTTTAAGCGGAACGGCAGCCTATGCTATGGAGCATTCCGAGCTTACAGCCAGGCTTTCCTTGAAGCCGCTGCAGCAGGCTATTCCGGTATTAACGGGAGTGTCGTCCGACAAACTACACAAGACCCCCTCATATAAGTTGAATATTGCCTCTATCACTGCAAAACATGTTTTCAACTCCGTTCCTCTTTTAAAAGGAGAAGATTCACCCGCACCTTCAGCATCGCCTTCTTTGGCTGATAAGCCTTATTCCCTTATTTTATTCAAGCCTGATCAGATAACGATGCCTACGATAGAGGCGTTTTACAGAAATTACGGGTTCAATAAGGCGGTCAGCAACAGTTTAAATTTCTTTTCAGAGAAACGGAAGAGTTCATTTAAGGAACTCTTAAGCCGTGCCGGAAAGTATATAGGAATGATGTCCGGGATATTTACGGAAAAGGGACTGCCTCCTGAACTGACATACCTTCCTTTAATAGAGAGCGGCTTTAGAACAGACGTCTATTCACCAAAAAAGGCCGCAGGGCCGTGGCAGTTTATCCCTGGAACCGCAAAAAGATACGGCTTAAAGATAGACTGGTGGGTTGATGAGAGGCGCGACCCTGTAAAATCAACCATGGCTGCCGCAAGATATTTAAGCGAACTATATGAAAGGTTTGGGGACTGGAACCTTGCACTGGCAGCTTACAATGCCGGCGAAGGCAGGATAGACAATGCCCTTAAAAAGCTCAATAACTCAAACTTCTGGCGAATCAGAAATACAGGCTACATTGCAAGAGAGACTAAGAACTATGTGCCGTCTTATATAGCAGCCACTGCCATTGCAATAGACCCTGAGAGCTTCGGCTTTTATGACATTGATTACCAAGAGCCTTTTAAATATGATACCGTGGAGATCGATACCCCTATGGATCTGGCGGCAGTAGCCGAATTCACCGGCGTCAAGACCTCAGAAATAAAAGAGCTGAATCCTGAATTAAACCACTGGTATACTCCGCCGAACGTCTCAAGCTACACTCTGAGAATTCCTCACGGCACAAAGGAGATGTTCCTGGCTAATCTATCAGGCGCCGGCGAGGATGATCTTTTATACGTTGAATTGTACAAGGTAAAAAAGGGTGACACCATCGCTAAGATCGCGAAACAGCTTAAGACCCATACTCAGGCGATTCTTAACATAAACCCGCTGAAGAAGTTAGCGTCAGTCAAAGCAGGGGAAACCATCCTGATCCCCAGAGACAGAGAGAAGGGTATTTCAGGCAATCTCAAACCAATACTTAAGAGCAAAAATTTCTAATTTTTACCTTTAGCTGTATTTCCTTCTTCCTTATTTTCAGCAGGCTTCACGGCATCTTTTGGAATCTTCGCCTTTGCCTCTGCGCTCCATGATGAATCCGGGAAGAGTTTGACAAGCTCCTTATATTTCTCCGTTGCCTTGCCCGATTCTCCGGCAGTCTCATAAGATCTTGCCTGAAGCGCCAGAGCAGTATCTTTGAAGATGCCGTTATTTACCTTCGCAAGGGCATCAAGGGTCTCTATCGCCTTTGCATTATTATTCTTCTTTAAATAGGCTGAGGCTAACTTTTGATAGACAACCGGGAGTATCTCTTTCTGACTCCCGAACTTGTCAATAAATGCGGTATATTCTTTTATGGCATTATCGAAATCGCCAAGATTATAGTAACAGTTGCCAAGATAAAACCGGGCTGTCGGGGTTGCCTTTGCCTCAACCGACTTCTTATATAGCTCAAGCGCTTTCTCCCATCTCTCCTTTTCAGTCATGCTCTCTTTTATATCAATGCCGTAGTAATATTTGTACGCATCCGTTTCCAAGGCATAGGCCTTTTCTTTTGAAGATGCAGAGTAGATGGAAAAAATAATATATATGGCGGCTATCCCTACAACTACTGACAGGGCTATTATCAGATTCTTTTGTCTCTCTCTGGCAGCGTCGAGCGTCCGCATAAGAGCGCTCTTTACTTCATCCTCCTGAATGGTCGTCTTTTTTACTATCTTCTTCTTGATCGGCTTTGGCATCCATTCCTCCGTTATATAAAAATGCTCCCGACTATCAACCGCGGGCTGCTGACTACTCTATTCTGTCTATAATTTTCTGCGAATTTGCAAATATATCCTCAAGGGCATTTTCGTCAGCGCCTGCCCCACGCAGGACTATCTTTGCCCTGTAAGGCGTTATCAGATCCTCAGGAGCATGGGCATCGCTGTTTACTACAAGCATTGCCCCGGTCTCCATCGCAACCCTGAAGACATGCCCGTTTGATATGCTGTGTCCCTTTCTTGATGTTATCTCAAGCGCCACCCCGTTCTCCCGCGCCT
>JBFLVX010000064.1:0-12412 GCA_040758255.1 Nitrospirota bacterium | reverse complement strand
TGATGCGGGCAGAGACAGAAGCGCGGCCATTCCGGTGCAGAATTTGATGAAGTCACGGCGGGATACTCCTTTGCGGGCTAATTCTTCAAGCTTCTCAGACATCTCAGGCAGGATGTTCTCATCAAGTAATCCCATAAGTCCCCCTTTATTTATGTCTTAACTTGCCTTTATGAACGAATATATTAAATCAAAAGTATCACAATTGGTGGTATATGTCAAGAAAATGTATTCAATTCATAGACAGGCGAAATATAGGCGAATCATTTGCCGAAGAGTATGGATCCTTCGGTAAAGAATACTCCCGCCACCGCAGCGGTCATAAGACAGGCAAGGGTTGCCGCAACAAGAGCACGCGGCCCGACTGCCGAGAGGTCTTTTGTTCTTTCAGGCACAAGCGCCGCTGTTCCGCCGACAAATATTGCAAGGGATGCTATATGCGCGAAGCCGCAGAGCGCGTAAACAGCAAGGAAAGCGGAACGCGGAGATTGAAGAACGCCTTTTGACATAAGCACTGCAAGATCCATATAGGACTTTGTCTCCGTGGCGACCGCCCTTTCGCCTATTATTTTTGATATTTCAAAGGCATCCGAAAAAGGAACTCCGATTGCTAATGTAAATGGATAGAAGAGATAGCCTAAAAGCCCCTTTAATGACCAGTCTATATGGATGCCAAGCAGACTGTTTACCCTGAATCCTGTGCCGGTAAATATAAAATCGGTTAAGGCCATAAGCCCAAGGAAGGCTGTAAGAAGGGCAACGATACCGAGCACCAGTTTCAAACCTGCGTTTGCACCGTTTATAACAGCCTCTATTACTGATGATTCTTTCTCATAGGCAGGCGGTATATCCATGCCGAGCGTTTCAGGCTTCTCAGTCTCCGGCATGAGGAGTTTTGACATCACTATCGCCGCAGGCGCGGCAAGAAAAGAAGCGGATATCAAATGCCCGGCGATCATCGGGAACTCTTTCTGAAGTATCATCACATACATTGCAAGCACGCTTGACGCAATGGTTGCCATGCCGCCCGTGAGTATGGTGCATAGTTCGGAGCGGGTCATATTCAGAAGATAAGGCCGGACAGTTGTCATGGCCTCAATGCCTACAAATATATTGCTTGATGTGCAGAGGGATTCTGCTCCGCTTATCCTCATGAACTTAGTGAATATTTTAGAGAAGAGCCTTATTAACCAGTTCATTACCCCGATGTAGTAGAGTACTCCCATAAGGCTTGTAAAGAATATCACTGTGGGCAGGGCCTGAAAGGCGAATATCCATCCAAGGGATTCTCCGCCCCATTCATCTTTTGCGCCGGGAGGAAGGGCAAGCCTGCCGAATATGAATTTTGAGCCCTCGTTTGCAACATCAATAACCTTTACAACCATGTCATTTATGAAGATGAATATGCTTGTTCCGGCAGGGATTACAAATATAAATAACGCGAATATAAACATGATTGCGGTTCCCCACAAAACAACGCGCCAGTTGACCACCTTTCTGTCCGTTGAAAAGAGCCAGGCAAATACCATCAGCAGAAATACGCCTGCAAGGCTCACAAGGTTATACATAAGATATCTCCCTCCAGTTAGTATGTATATCCGTTTATCTGAATTTCTGAAATATACATTATAAGCATACTATTTTCAAGGAAAGAACGATTTTGACGCGGACGTTTATGGTAAAATAATAACTTCTTAAATCCGGCAGATTGATAAAATCGGAGGTTTCGCTTGGAAGAGAAGTACAGCCCTAAAAAAGCAGAGAAAAAATGGCAGGAATTCTGGGAAGCCGAGGGGCTCTTCAGGGCTTCAGAGGATGCCCAATCGCCTAAATTCTACTGTCTTGAGATGTTTCCTTATCCTTCAGGCAGGATACATATGGGGCATGTGAGAAATTACGTGATAGGAGATGTTATTGCAAGATACAAAAGAATGCGCGGTTTTAATGTCCTGCATCCTATGGGATGGGACGCATTCGGCCTGCCTGCTGAAAATGCCGCGATAAAGCACGGCCTGCACCCTTCAAAGTGGACTCATGAGAATATTGATTATATGAGGGGGCAGTTGAAGAAGCTCGGGCTCGGCTATGACTGGCAGAGAGAGGTGGCGACCTGCGAACCTGATTACTATAAGTGGAACCAGTGGTTCTTTCTCAGAATGCTTGAGAGAGGGCTCGCGTACAAGAAGATGTCATCGGTCAACTGGTGTCCTTCCTGCGAGACCGTTCTTGCGAATGAGCAGGTGCTGGACGGGCTCTGCTGGCGCTGCGACAGCACTGTTGCGCCAAAAGAGCTTGAGCAGTGGTTCTATAAGATAACCGATTATGCAGAGGAGCTTTTGAGCGGCCTCGACAGTCTGAATAACTGGCCTGAAAGGGTCATCGCGATGCAGCGCAACTGGATAGGACGGAGCGAAGGCGTTGAGGTTGATTTCAGCGTACATAATTCAGACCATAAGATAAGGATATTCACTACAAGGCATGACACGCTTTACGGCGCAACATTCGTAAGCATGGCCAAAAGGCATCCTCTTGTATCTGAGTTAATAAAGGACGATAAGATAAAAAGGGATATAGAATCTCTCTCCGATGACCCTTTGAAGAAGGAGGGGGTATTCACAGGTCTCTATGCCGTGAATCCGCTGACAGGGGATAAACTGCCTGTATGGGCGGCCAATTTTGTCCTTATGGAGTATGGCACAGGGGCGGTTATGGCTGTGCCCGCGCATGACCAGAGGGATTTTGAGTTTGCGCAGAAATATAATATCCCGATAAAGGTGGTTATAGCGCCGGAGAATGCAAACGACGAACCCCTTTCGCAAGCCTTTGAAGATGACGGCGTCCTTGTAAACTCAGCTCAATTTTCCAATCTTCCAGGCGGGGAGGCACGGAAGAAGATCGCGGATTATATCGAACAAAATAAATTAGGCGAGAAAGTTGTCAATTACAAACTGAGGGATTGGGGCATATCGCGTCAGAGATACTGGGGAACGCCGATACCTGTAATATACTGTAAATCATGCGGTGTCGTCCCCGTGCCTGAGAGTGAGCTGCCTGTTCTGCTTCCCGAGGATGTCACGGTCACGGGAAAAGGCACATCTCCTCTGTCAGGAACAGAGAGTTTTGTTAAAGCAACATGTCCTGTTTGCAAAGGAAGCGCAAGGAGGGAGACTGACACTATGGATACCTTTGTTGATTCGTCATGGTATTTCATAAGATACTGCTCTCCAAAAGCAGGCGATAAACCCGTTGACTCAAAGGCTGTTGACTACTGGATGCCTGTTGACCAGTACATAGGGGGCATTGAGCATGCAGTCTTGCACCTGCTTTATTCCAGGTTCTTCACAAAGGTCATCAGAGACCTGGGATTGATCAAATCTGATGAGCCTTTTGAGAGGCTGCTGACGCAGGGGATGGTTATAAAAGACGGAGCAAAGATGTCCAAATCAAAGGGCAATGTGGTTGATCCCGATTCTATGCTGGATAAATACGGCGCTGACACATTGAGGCTCTTCTGCCTCTTTGCCGCGCCTCCTGAGAAAGACCTTGAATGGTCTGACAAGGGAGTTGAGGGCGCTTATCGTTTTCTGAACAGGGCGTGGGGACTGGTCTATAAAAACCGCGATAAGCTTCAAGCAGCAAATAACGTGAATTCGGAAGGCGCAGCGGATTTATTAAGAAAGACGCATCAGACGATAAAGAAGGTCACAAAGAGCATAGAGAGTGATTATCATTTTAATACCGCCATCGCTGCCCTGATGGAACTTGTAAATGAGGCCATGGCTTCCGATATCTCGAACCCTCAGCATCTTGATGCGCTAAAGTTCAGCCTTAAGAATATGATACTCCTTCTCGCGCCGTTCGCCCCGCATATCGCAGAAGAGATGTGGAGAGAGAGCGGCGAGCAGGAGAGTATATTTCACGAGAAGTGGCCTGTATGGGATGAGGAGGCGGCAAAGGAAGAGGAGATAGAGCTGGTTATCCAGATCAACGGCAAGGTAAAGGGCAAGGCCATGATCCCTGCGGGTTTTAATGATGAAGCGGTTAAGGAGAAGGCGTTCAGCGATCCGAAGATAAGGGAATATATCGGCGATAAAGCTGTGAAAAAAGTTATTATTGTCAAAGGCAGGCTTGTGAATATAGTAATATAAGAACTAAGAATTGAGAACTAAGAACTTGGAACTGAAAAATGGTAACTAAAAAATCAGGCATAAAAAACAGACGTTATCTTGTCTTTTATTTCTTGCTTCTCATTTCTTACCTCTTAGTTTCCTCCTGCGGTTATCATATAGTAGGTTCGAAATACCTGCTGTTTGAATCTATCGCTATCAGGCCTGTTCAGAACATAACATATGAACCGACGCTTAAGGAGAAACTGCATAATGCGCTTTCAAGGGAGTTTATCACGCAGGGAATAAATATTGTGCCGGCAGATCGTCCCGATACTTTAGGGAAAGTTCCTGGGAGCGGCATTGCTATTGAAGCAAGAATAACTACATTCGATCTGAAAACTATTGCCGCTGTGGATGAGCAGGTCAAGGAGCAGGAGATAATCATGCTTGTTGATGTCACTATTATGGATAAGAATTCTGTGAATGAGCTTAAGGCTGTGAAATCTCCCATACAGATTACTTATGATGCTGCCGGTACTGTAAGTGAGGCCGCCGTAAACAAAGAGAGAGCAATAGATAAAGCCTGCGCTGAGATCGCCAAAGAGATTGCAGATAGAGTCATTATAAAGTATGTCAAATAAACCTCTCCAAAAGGAATTGGAAAGAGGGCTGCCGGATCCTCTTTATTGTTTCTGGGGCGAGGAGAGCTTCTTTCTTGAAGAGGCCCTCTCAAGAGCTGTCAAAACCGTTGTTGCCGGAAGCCCGGAGGAATTTAATCTGGATATCTTCTATCCGTCCTCAGCCCCGCAGGAGATTCTTGATGCGCTTACGACTCTCCCATTGATGGCACAGAGAAGGCTGGTTGTTATCAAGGACTATCATCAATTTTCAAAGCCTGCGGTGAATGCGTTGACGCCGTACTTTGCAAAACCTTACGAAACCGTCTGCCTGCTGATCCTGTCTCAGAAGAAACCGAAGTTCCCCTCTGATTTTAGATGGAAAATATACCCATTGAGTATAAGAGAAGCTGAACTCCCTGCATGGCTCAAGATGGTCTCCAAAGAGAAAGGCGTTCAGATGACTGATGATGCGATTGCATCCCTTCTTGAATTTGCCGGGCACGATATCGGCTCTCTGCTGATGGAGGTCGAGAAGCTTAAATTGATGGACGGCAAGATCGGCTCTAAAGAGGTCGCGGCGTCTATAAGTAATATGAGAGAATATACCGCCTTTGATCTTACAGATGCCATAACCGCAGGACAGAATACCAGGGCGTTCCGTATTTTAAAAGCGATCCTTTCCGGAAATGCCTCGCAGCCGACGATCATTCTTGGCGCTTTGAACTGGCACTACAAGCAGTTTTATCTTCTGTGGCGCAACAAAGGGAAGAAACCAATAAAGATGAGGGAGAATACCTATACAGCGCTCCGTAAGCATCTGCCTTCACTTAATGAGGAGAATTTTTGCTATATTTTTCAGTGCCTGCATGACGCAGATCTGGGAATAAAGTCTTCCGGCAGGCCTGAAATCGCAATGGAAGCGCTCTTAATTAAACTGCTTAAGCAGGGGAGAGCGTATTGACAAGCCTTGTAAGGCGGGAAACCTTTCTTGAAGCGGTCTTTTTATGGATTCTGCCCTTGATCGCCGCCCTGTCAATCGCAACAATGGCGCTTTTTAAAGAGGCCTTCGCATTTTCAATGTTCTTGCTTGCAGACTCAGACTCCACTTTTTTAGAGAGCGTCTTTAAGAGTTTTTTGGAACTGCGGTTGATTGCGGCCCTCTTCTCTGCCTGTGTTACCCTTTTAATCGCCGACTTGTTCCTTTTTATTACTTTCTGTGCCAAAAGTCTCACCTCCGGGGAAAAATTTATTAAATTGTCAACTCGCGCGAAGAATTTCTCAGAATTTTCGTCTAATTCTGAATAAATATCATTCGCGGCAAAATATTATATTAAACAGTATGAGGAAAGTCAACCTTGAGTGAGAGCCGAAGAGTAACAAAGGCGGCAGGCATGATGTCGGCAGCCACCTTAATAAGCCGTGTACTCGGGTTTATAAGGGACATGATATTTGCGTTATTCTTCGGCGCTACAGGCGTTTCAGATACCTTCTTCGCCGCATTCAGGATACCAAACCTCTTAAGGGAGCTTTTTGCCGAAGGCTCAATGTCAGCCGCTCTCATACCGGTTTTAACAGAATATAAGCAAAAGCACGGAGAGGACGAGGCCCGCAGGCTTGTAAAGATAGCCTTTACCTTCATCATTATTGTAGTAGGATTTATATGTCTGCTTGGCATTATCTTCTCTCCCGCGATTGTTGCGGTCATTGCACCCGGCTTTTTAAGCTCGCCGGAGAAGTTCTCCCTAACTGTTCTTCTGACGAGGATAATGTTCCCGTTCCTCTTATTTATCAGCCTCGCCGCGCTGGCAATGGGCGCTCTGAATACCAAAAAGGCCTTTTTCATTCCCGCGCTTGCGCCTGCGATGCTGAATATCACCCTTATCATCAGTATAGTATTTTTTGAGGCGAGGACAAGTCAGCCCATAATGGCCGCGGCAATAGGCATTATGGTCGGAGGGTTTGTTCAATTTGCCTTTCAGCTTCCGGCATTTTATAAAAATAAATTCAGTCTTGGTCTTGACGCAGACTTCAGTCACCCAGGACTCAAGAAAATGGGTGTATTGCTCATACCCGCTACGCTCGCCTTGTCCGTGAATCAGATAAATATAGTTGTCAGCAATATCCTCGCCTCATTTCTGCCGTCAGGAAGCATTACATACCTCTTCTATTCAATGAGGCTGATACAGTTCCCCATCGGGATATTCGGGGTCGCAATGGGCATGGCGATCCTTCCAACACTTTCAGAGCATGCCGCAAACGGAGATTTTGAAAAGCTCAGGGATGATTTCTCCTTTGCCTTAAGACTCCTCTTCTTTATAACGATCCCTTCAATGGCCGGATTGATCTTTTTAAGGGAGCCGATTGTGAATATCCTTTTTCAGAGAGGCAAATTTGACTACGTCGCTACTATGAACACGGCGCAGGCGTTGCTCTTTTATTCTCTGGGTATATGGGCGATAGTCGGTGTGAGGATAGTAACGGCGGGATTTTACTCCATGCAAAATACAAAGACGCCGGTGAAGATCGCAGTCGTTGCCATGCTAACAAACATTATTCTGAGCCTTCTTCTTCTACAGCCGATGAAGCATAACGGGCTTGCCCTTGCCAATGCTGCTGCCGCATCAGTGAATTTCATCATTCTATTTATTATGTTAAGAAAGAAGCTGGGCAGGGTAGATGGAAAGAAGATACTCAATTCGTTTACTAAGATATCATGCGCTTCCGCAATAATGGGCATTGCCGGCTGGGCAATGACAAGGAGCGATATATGGAGAGAGAGTGGCAGGCTTGTTGAAAAGGCAGGCGTGTTTTCAGGTGTGTTTATTTTTTGCATTGTGATATATCTTTTGATGATGCATTTGATGAAGAGCGAGGAGATGAGATATCTTGTTGAGATGTATAAGGAGCGTAAGAGAAGAAAGTAGGTTTGTATGAGCGATTTCAATAAATCAGCATGGACAGACAATGAATTCGCTGAGAACTATCTGGATAAGGCGGATATCTACATAGTTGAGCGCAGAAAAATGTTTTGGTATGTCTCTTTGCTCTTTCAGCAATTCTTTGCCGGAAGAGAAAACATAAGGCTGCTGGATATCGGCTGTGGAGATGGTGTGCTTACTGAAGAACTACTCAGGGCTGACAGCGCCATTTCTGCAACTCTGACGGACGGCAATGACGGTATGCTGCAGAACGCAAAAGCAAGGCTGAAAGCATTTCAGGGTGTGTGCTTTATAAAAGCATCTTTTCAGGAGATTTTGGCCGGGAAAACAGAACTCGGTTGTTATGACCTCTGTGTCTCTTCAATGGCAATTCACCACCTTGGAATGAAGGAAAAAGCTTACCTGTTTCAAAAGATATTTTCGCACCTGAACGCTGAAGGACATTTTATAAACATTGATGTAGTGCTGCCTCCCTCGGAGGCATTAGAGTCCTGGTATTTTGTTATCTGGAGGGATTGGCTGAGACATATGATGAAACGTTACAATGTTACAGACGAATCGCCCGAAGACCTGATAAAGCGTTATAAAGATTCCTCCAGCATGAACAAACCTGATACTTTGAGCAATCAATTGAGGGTGCTCGAAGAAGCGGGTTTTCTGGATGTGGACTGCTATTTTAAGAATGGTATTTTTGCAGTATTTGGGGGGAAGAGATAATATTTAAGCATGAACAATTTTCACCCCTAATCCATGCCTTTCCCCTTCAAAAGGGAGTCATAAAATCATGACATACGCTGAGAAATTAAAAGACAAGAGATGGGAAGAAAAAAGATTAAAGGCGTTAAAAAAAGCAAAACATACCTGCAAAATATGTAAATCTACAAGTCGGACATTACATATACACCATTTAAAATATCATGCAAGTGGTGACCCGTGGAAGTCTCCGTTCAAAGACTTAATATGTATTTGTGATATTTGTCATAGAGTAATACATAAGACCGAACATGATACAAATTTTATAAAAGTTCAAAAAGCATGTACTGACTTATTAACGGAAGATTTAAAAGCTACTGATGGACGATTAAGGCTATTGTTTTGGTTTATAAAACAAGCGCTGGATAATTTAACAATTAATCAAGAGAATATTCTTATTGCTCCTATTCCAGATATAGCGACAGATTTAGAAGCCTCCGAAATATCCATAAGACGATGGTTGAAAGTATTAATTAATAGGGGTTATATTTCCCAACGCACCTTTAATAATAAAATTATTCAATCTGCTTTTGTACTAAATAAGGATTTAATCTACAAAGGCAAGTAAGTAATCCGGCACATATCCCATACTTATGCATGAGCAAGGAGAGAATTATATTATGGCAAAGGTCTTAGGTGAAACAGGTCTAAAGAGAGAGGAAGATAATCGAGAGAAATGATTTTGTGGAGACGATAAGGTACAATAAAAACTTAAAAGGAGGTGTAATGTGAGAGCAAATCAGGCAACTGCCGAAGTTTTTTTTACGGCCTTCAAAGCGCTTAAAAACAAAGAAAGAGAAGCTTTTCTTGAAAAGGTAATAAGTGACCCTGAGTTAGGAGAAGACTTATTCGATGTAGCGCTGATTGAAAGGGCAAAAAAGGTTAAAGGCAAGGTTGTTTCTGCAAAGGAATATTTTACAAAGCGTCGTAAAATGGAGAGCGCAGCTTCAGTGCTTACAATGTCAAGCTTATGCCGCAGGCGCAGAAAGACCTTGATAGTTATTCCGGCAAGCTGCTTTTGAAATTTGAAGAAATTATTCTTGAACTATATGAAGAAGCAAGACCGCATAATTCCAAAAAACTTAAGGGCAGCGGTTCAAAGTGGCGTATTAGAGTAGGTGATTATAGAGTACTCTATGAAATTGATGACTTGCAAAAGATTGTAAAGGTTTATAGGATAGCGTATCGAAGAGAGGTATATAGATAATGATAATTAAAAGACTAACCGTAGGGCCGCTTGAGGAGAACACATATATAATCGGCGATGAGGCATCAAAGAAGGCTATTGTTATTGACCCCGGAGATGAGCCTGACAGGATCATGGAGGTCATCAGGAAGAACGGCTTTGAGGTCACCGCTCTTATCTGCACGCATGGCCACTTTGACCATGTCGGGGCGTGCGGCGACATAAGGAAAGAAACAGGGGCAAAGATCCTTATGCACAAAGAGGATATCGAGACATATCAAATGGCTAAAGATCATGCCGCCTTATGGGGCTTCGATGTTGATGACCTTCCTGATCCTGACGGGTTTCTTGATGAGGGAGACGAGGTGAAGGCAGGCGGTTTGGCCTTTAAAGTCATGCATACCCCTGGGCATAGTCCGGGAGGAATATGCCTTTACGGAGAAGGCCTTGTGATCACAGGAGATACTATCTTTCAGGGCTCTGTAGGAAGGACTGATTTTCCCGGAGGGAGCGTTGAAAAGCTTAGTGAATCATTCAGACGTTTGCTTGCTCTGCCGGAAGATACAAAGGTATTCGCAGGACACGGCCCTGAAACAACGATAGGAAGGGAAAAGAGAGAGAACTTCTTTGTTTGGGAGCTTTAAAGCTTAGGCTTTTCTTGCCTCAATTAATTTCTTTGCAGTGGACCTGATGGCGTCCGGGACATTCTTATCTATTCCAATCTTAGCCAGGTCTTTTATTCTCAGAATTTTAATATGCTTCAGGGCAATTCCGACGGGTGTCTTTGAATTTGATACAAGGGCAAATACTATCTGGTAGTTTTTTATCCACTCTTTTTTCTTGGCGATCTCCCTTATTATATCTATGGAGGTTGTCTTCTGTTTTGCAAGCAGTTCGATCTCAGTATCAGTGATCTTGGGGTTATTAAGCACGGCGTTCATTACTTGCGGGTTCGTATCCCGCAGCAGGACTGATCTGATTTCATGGCTTCCCCTGAGAGCAAGCTGCAGCTTTTCGCCCATTTTCAGCCCCTGAATTGTCTGAAGCAGACGCTTGGTTTTACGCTCACTGAAAGACTCACGCTCTTCATCGGAAGCAGTATGCTCCGGCACAAGTTCTTTTTTTACCGCAGGGACAGGGAGCTTCAATGTTTCTGCCGCGAGCTGCCGGGCATCTTCAGGGGTTAGGGGATGATTCAGAAGAAAGGTGAGAATCTCAGGCCTGTGAATATTGTTTTCAATTATTTCTTTGAATAATGATGTCTCGGTAAAACTGTCCAACAAAAGAACCTCAACAACATTTTCCGAGATAGTTGAGAGGTCAAATGGTATTTGCTTAAGTGTTTCCATAGGTCAATATTACACGGTTTAAATATGCATGGTCAAGAATAAAGGCAGTAATTGTGAGATTGTTGGTATGGCTATCAATAACCGTTTAATCAGGGTTGGAAGTCCGGGTGAGATATATTAAGAATTCCACATTCCCTTTCGGTCCCCTGACAGGTGATTCTGTTAAACCTTTGACTTCAAGCCCCATAGCCTTAACCGCGGCTTTTATTTTTTCGATAACCTCATGCCTCTTTGCTTCATCTCTGACCACCCCGCCTTTGCGCACATCCTTTCTCTCCACCTCAAACTGCGGTTTTATCAGGGCGATTATCTCTCCTGACTCTTTCAAAAATTCCAGAGCTTTCGGGAGGACCTTCAGAAGAGATATGAATGATACATCAATGGTGATTATATCAATTATGTCAGGAACAGCGTTCTTGTCGAGGTATCTTATATTTGTCTTTTCCAGCAGGGTGACCCTTGCATCATTTCTTAGCTTCAGGTCTATTTGTCCGTAACCCACGTCAATCGCATAAACCTTTTTAGCGCCATGCTGCAATAGACAATCGGTAAAGCCGCCGGTTGACGCGCCTATGTCCATGGCAATCTTCTCTTTCACATCTATGCCGAAAGTATCTATTGCGTGTTTGAGCTTTAATCCTCCCCGGCTGACATAAGGCATCCTTTGCAGTATCTCAAGCGAGGCATCAGGACTTGCAAGCATTCCGGCCTTGTCAGCCTTCATGCCGTTCACCGTAACCTCGCCCGCAAGTATAAGGGCTTTTGCCTTCTCTCTGCTTTCAACGAGGCCTTTGTCGAAGAGTAATTTATCAAGACGGATTTTCTTAGGTATTGAGGACATATGTTTGTGATTTAGAATGTAGACGGAAACGGCTTTGCAATGCTCTTAGGAATTTGATTGAACGGGAGCTTAGTTGTCTATTAACGCCAGCGCTTCTTTTGCTATGCCTTCCGCATCGAGGCCGAGTTTCTTTCTTAATATGCTTTGAGTTCCCTGCTCAATAAACCTGTCCGGAATGCCTAACATCTTTATCTTCAGGCCCTCAACGCCGGCCTTATTTAACTCCTCCAAGACCGCGCTCCCAAAACCGCCGGAGACTGTATTCTCTTCTACTGTAAGTATGGTTTTAATCTCTTTTGCAAGTCTTGAGATGAGGCTGATATCAAGCGGCTTGACGAACCTTGCGTTTACAACACATGCGCTGACTCCTGACTTTTCTATCTGCTCCGCAGCGGCAACAGCCGGTAAAACAGAGCTCCCTATGGCTATGATAAGTATATCCGTCCCCTCTTTAATTACTTCGGCCTTGCCCAGAGGGATTGAATTAATTTCTGCCTCTCCCTGTCCATCCGTGACAGAACCTCTCGGATATCTTATCGCGCTTGGGCCGTCATGGGACAGGGCGGTCTTAAGCATCTGTCCGAGTTCATTCCCGTCTTTTGGAGCCATGACAACCAT
>JBFLVX010000063.1:0-12415 GCA_040758255.1 Nitrospirota bacterium | reverse complement strand
ATGAGGAAAATCCCGACAAGTATTATCTGTATGCTTATGCCGAAGAACTTATTGGGGATAAGTTTTAACATCTGATAGGGCGCAAGAAAATACCATTCAGGTTTTATATGAGCCGGTGTCATTAAAGGGTCTGCCGGTGTGTTCGCAGCCTCAGGCAGAAAGATCGTCGGGAAGAAAGATATTATGAAGAAAGTTATCGCCATAAATACAGATATCATAAAAGCCTCTTTCAGCACAAAATTAGGCAAGAAGGGATAGCTGCTTTTAATGAATTGGTCGCTGCTCTTATAATCAGTACGCCTGGATTCCGTCCATGCTTCTCCTTCTCCCGCGTGCTTGCCAAAAGGAGTAGTGGATAATCCGATACGCCATACCATGAATATATGAAGCCCTACGATAAAGAGGAAGAGGGGCGGCAGGAACGCCACGTGAAGGGCAAAGAATCTGTTCAGCGTTATTGCCGTTACGTTTTCTCCGCCTCTTAGAATGTTTGCGATAAAATCACCGACAACCGGGAATGCCGTAGGTATATTGGTTGCAATAGTGGTAGCCCAGTAGCTTCTCTGGCTCCATGGCAGAAGATAACCGCTGAGGCAAAACGCGAGAGTAACGAGTATCAGCAAGCCCCCTGCAATCCAGGTTATCTCCCTCGGCTTCTTATAGCTCCCCATGATGAATATTGAGACGAGATGCATAAAGAGAACTATAAGCATCAGGTTGCTTGCCACAATATGCACCATTCTTACGAGCCAGCCGTAAGGCACTGTGTTCATGATCACCTGGGTGCTGCTGAAGGCGTGTTCGGTATGAGGGACGTAATACATAACCAGAAAATAACCTGAAACAGCCTGTACCATATACGCAAAGAGCGCGACAATGCCGAGCGTGTAGAAGACGTTCGTCTCTTTCGGTATCCTGTAACCCCTCAGTCTGTTTTCGATAAGGTCATCAAGCCCTATTCTTGCATTAATACCGTCTATTATCTTTTTGCACATAGAATTAACCTATTATAATATTCCCTCCCTCAACGCTGAGGGGGATTGCCTGTAAAGGTTTTGGCGGAGGACCGGACATGACATGTCCTTCGAGATTAAAAAAGCCCGCGTGACACGGGCAGACTAATTTTTGTTCTCCCTTATGATACTGAACAAGGCAGCCGAGATGGGTGCAGACCCTCGAGAGGGCTATATATCCTTTGCCGGTTACATTGATAACAATTGCCGGCGTATTGCCGAGAACTATCTCCTTTGCTTCGCCCACCGCTATATCATCTTTGTTGATGGTGAGCTTTTGGCCGCCGTCTTTTGCGCGGGGCGGGGCAACGAATCTTAAAAGGGGATAAGCAAAGGAAGCTATTGCAGTTGAGCCTAAAGCAGTTAGTAAGATGCCTAAGAATCGCCGCCTCTCCAAATTTTCCTCCACTAAAAGAAATGTGCTAAAGGTATGAGTTATTAAAATTTAACAGAAAGAAGTTGTTAGTGTCAATTAAAATATAAAAAACTTTAAAACTGTGTTAACAAAGCTCTGCCTTTAGGCAGAGCTTTGTTAACATTATCAAGACCGCAAATAACGCCGCGGTTTCTTTATTGTTTTAAAAATGTACCGAGGTCTCTGTATTCATGACACTCACTGCAGAGCGTCTTTGAGAGCTTCTTTGTTACTGTCCATGCGTGCGGCTTATGGCAGTGTGTACATTGAAGCTCCGCGTCTTCAATATGGATCCTGTGTTTGCCTACCTTGCCTTCATTTGGATGACAGCTTAAGCATGTACTGTTGTCAGGCCTTACCTGTGAATGCGGCTTATGGCACGTGTAACAGAAGAACTGCATAGGCGCGTCTTTGGGCCTGTCAATCTTTGTGGCCTGTTTTATAAGCTCGTCAGAAGGCTTGAAGTATTTCACATCAATGGTGTTGTCAATGATGAGCATCTCCCTGACAGTATCATCACCATGGCAGAAAAGGCATTTGCTGGATCCCGGCTTAAGATCAGGAGTCCTGTCAGTATGACAATTCAGGCATGCAAGTCCTCCCATGCCTTTGCCGTGCACTTCCTTGCCTTTGTGACACTCCATACAGTATCTCTCTTCAGGCTGGAATTCATGCACTTTATATCCATGACATTTTGCGCATTCAATCTTCTCTATGAAATAATGCTTGGCATGCAGCCTTGAATCGTTGATCTTCTTGGCTTCAGGGTAGTGTTCGTTCTCTTCCCAGTGGCAGCTGATGCAGTATTTCCACGGGACTATGATCTTGCCGTATCTTACAGGGACCTTCTCCGTTCTCTTTATAAAGGCACTTACCATGAGCGCATTAAGCTCCGGAACTGAAAGATGGTGGCATTCATGACAGTTGATCTGGGCATGTTCGCTCTTTTCCCATGCGTCAAAGGCTTCATTCATTATATGGCATGAATTGCAAAACTTCGGGTTGTTCTGCGTAAAATTATAAGTTGTGAATGCGGTAAAGCCTGCCCCGCCTATACTCATAAAAATCAGTATGGCGATTATTGTTTTTGCCGCAACAGGCACCCTGTCCCTGAAGGCCCTCCATCTGTCAAGCAGCCCTTTTATCCCTTTTCTAACAGGCGGTTTTTCCGCGGATTCTTTTTCTAAAGGTTCCATCTCTTCCATTAATCTTCTCCTATTCTTCTCCCTGCTTAAATTTCAAACACGGGACGATCTTGTTAAATACCCAAAACAGCGCAAAAGGCAGAGCACCCATAAAGAGTGCGCCGAATAAACCTTCCTTGAAGGTCTCCAGATTATGCGGGATAATCGGCAGATGATATTCCATAAAGCCGGCAAAGGTTAGAGAAAACGCCTGTCCGCCGATAACCACATTCCATCTCATCATAAAGACGCCGAAGAGTATCAGTACGCAAGCCACGGCAGCCCTTCTTACTGTAAGCCGAGGCAGGAGCAGCAGCGTAAAAGGAACAACATTGCCCATGCCGTACTGCATGATAAATATCTTGTTAAAGTCTTTCTCGTATATAACGGTGCGCAGTATATCCCATGATTTCATCGCCGTATATCCCCTGAATATAAGGTCAATAAGTTCAAGCGTTATGGCGGCGATCAAAAAGCCTAAAAGATATGTTGATGTCTTCTTGATAATGTGAATTTCAGCTCCACCGATCTCTTCAGCAGTTACCTCCCAGCGTTTCTTTGAGGTCTTGACCCTGAACTTCTTCCATTCCATTATCACTATATCGGTAAGCATGCATAGCGCGATGCCGGAAACGATTGCTGACATGATAAATATTACAGGCATGAGCGGTGTCATCCAGAGAGCGTTCGCCTTGACCGAGCCGAATATAAACCCTGCATAGCCGTGAAGAAAACACGCAACAGGGATACCAACTGCGGCAAGGATTGTTACAGCCCTTTCGTCCTTGTGAAGCGCTGCTTCGCTTACATCATATGCGCCAAGGGTGAGGATATTGTAAAGGTATCTGAGCAGGGTATTGCCGAGACCTTCCTTGGTTTTGAGGGCGATTGTCTGCTCAACGAAGAATTTCCTGTAGACAAACCATATCTCTGAAGCCACGATAGCCATGTAAAAAGAGTAAACCATCCCGAATGCGGCAATTGCCGACGTAAAGTGGGGAGTAAGCATGACCTCAAAATTTCTCTGGGGCTGCTGGAGATGGAACAACAGGGGCATCGGCGCCACAATAAGAAGGGCAAAGGAGAAGACCAGCGCAAATTTTGCAATATTCTTAAGTTCATGCTGCCCGAATACATGATAAAGGGACGAGAGAACAAAAGCTCCGGCAACAAGTCCCGTAATATACGGGTACATTACTATCTGGATGGTCCAATATATGTATTCATTGGGATAAGTAAATAATTCCTTAATTGTCCATTCCGCGCCGTGAATTGCCAGTTCTGCGCCGTGTGCCACTTCAGGTGTCATATTGGTTACCTCACATTATCATCCAGGCCAAGATAAAAGACCTGCGGTTTTGTTCCGAATGCGTCCTTAAGGATTCCTATTCTTTCAGTCATTATTATTTTGGTAACAGGGTCATTAGGGTCTTTTAGATTGCCTATCCTCCGCGCGCCAAAGGGACAGGCGTCAACACACGCAGTCTTCATCCCCTTTACGATGCGGTGATAGCAGAAGGTGCATTTTTCAGCCACTTTATGCACAGGATGAAAGAACCTTGCGCCGTAAGGGCATGCCATAATGCAATAGGCGCAGCCTATGCACCAGGTCCTGTCAACAAGGACTACCCCGCTTGGGACCTGATAAGTAGCACCGACCGGACATACCTGAACGCAGGGCGGATTTTCACACTGGTTGCAAAGCTTAGGAACAAAGAAGGCCTTGGCTATATCTTTTGGATCTACATCCTTCTCCTGCACCTTCTGTTCGGTAAAACCATCCCTTCCGCCATGAGGGGTATCTATAAGCGTCTTTCCATCTTTTAACACCACGTACCGCTCAACCCATGTTCTCGTTACAGGGGCATCATAAGGCACTTCGTTCTCATTCTTGCATGCCTTGACGCAAAATCCGCAGCCTACGCATTTTTGAGTGTCAACAAGAAACCCCCATCTGACATTGGCCTCTTTAACAGCAGCCTTTGCCTCTGAAGGGCTCAATATTTTAAAAGCGCTTAAAGGCAGTGACGCAACAGCAGCGCCCTTTATGGCAGTCATGATAAAATTTCTTCTTGTCAGTTTCATCTCTATTACTCCATATCCGGCTTATGAGGGTCATGGCACATGCTGCACTCCTCACCCGGATTATGTTCGTCAGGATTGATGCCTTTGATCTCTCCCCTCTTGCTTGTCGGATAAGGCAGCTTGGCGTGGCATCTTATGCATAGCGCCCTGCTCTTGTCAATAACGAGTTTTGCAGGATTGTCAGGGTGATCAATAGCGGGGCCATGGCAGTTTTCACACTGTATAAGATTATGCTTTGACGACATATTGTCATTATACTTATCCTCATGGCATTCCTTGCAATACTCTTTTGTGAGATACTTCACCTTGAAGGCCTTCCAATCATCCTCATTGCCCATTCTGTGAAAGCCGTACATAAAGCCTCTTTCACCGACCCCAAAGTCTGAAGGCACCACAAAGTGCCTTGCAACCAGAGCAAGCGCAATTACGCCTAATAAAACCCATAGTGGACGCCAAACGTGACTTTTCATTTTGGATTAAATGAATCGGAGAAAAATTAGTTGTTAAATTAACTCAAATTAATGATGCATGTCAAAACAAAAAAAATTATCGGAATATAATTTTAGTTTATAAATATTATAAAGCAAATACGCAACGTGAACATATTCAGAAGCAGGCATGAAAAATTGTATAATGTAATACGATGGAAATAGATATGCTTATAAACCTACAACCAACCTCATTTCACGATCAGCCCTGATTTAATATGTTTTCTGTAAGTCCTGAAAAAGAGAGAGTGCTCAGAGAGAAGCTGAAGAATCTGGGCATTGCCGAAAAAGACCTCGAAGAGAAATTTGTCCGCTCGCAGGGCAAAGGCGGCCAGAATGTCAATAAAACATCCACATGCGTTTACCTCAGGCATATCCCGACAGGTACTGAAGTAAAATGTCAGAAGAGCCGCACGCAGGGATTGAACAGATATTACGCAAGGATGCTTTTGTACTCAAAGATAGAGCGGTCCATAAAAAAAGAGGAGAGCGAAGAAGAGAAACGCATTGAAAAAATAAAACGGCAGAAGAGAAAGCGCTCAAAAAGGGCAAAGGATAAGATGCTTGCCGATAAGCGCCTGCAGGCACGGAAGAAGAATGAGAGGACATTTAAATATAGCACTGAAGATGAAGTATAATAAGAGCGCTGACTATTTTTTTATTGGAGGTCTCGTATGCTTGAGATAGATATACCGGGCTTTGGTAATGTCAAATTAAAACATCTTGTCTCTGATTATACAGGGACGCTTTCGGTCAACGGAAAACTTCTGCCCGGAGTAAAAGAACGGTTGGAGAAGATAGCGAAAATCCTGACGATCCATGTCCTGACTTCAGACACTTACGGTACAGCAAAAACTGAGCTAATGGGACTGCCCTGCAAAGTGCACATATTGGAGGGTGAGTACCACGATGTTCAGAAGGAGGAGTATGTGGGTAATCTTGGAGCAACATCCGTTGTTGCCTTTGGCAACGGGAATAACGACAGAAAGATGCTAAGGGCTGCGCGCGTAGGCATTGCGGTAACAGAAGGCGAAGGATGCGCCGTTGATATTCTGATGGCAGCAGACATACATGTTCCAAATGTAAAGGCAGGATTAGACCTTATACTTTACCCAAAGAGATTCAAAGCTACACTGAGGTATTAGTCACCTGCTTTTAATTAAGTTACAGAGGAGGAAAAATTGCGCAGAAAAGTATCTATTAAACCTGCGGACAGGGTAAAAGATCTGCCGCCTTACCTTTTTGCAACTATTGATAAGATGAAGCAGGATGCGCTAAAAAAAGGCGTGGACCTGATAGATCTGAGCATCGGCGACCCTGACATTCCTACGCCGAAACATATTGTTCAGAGGATGAAGAAGGCGGTTGAAAATCCTGAGCACCATCGTTATCCGTCATATGTTGGAATGCTCTCTTTCAGGAAGGCTGTGGCGGACTGGTACAAAACAAGATTCAATGTGAAGCTTGATCCTAACACAGAAGTCCTGTCGCTGATCGGCTCAAAAGAGGGCATCGGCCATATCCCGCTTGCCTTCATCAATCCCGGCGATGTCGTGCTTGTGCCTTCCCCGGGATACCCTGTTTATCCGGTTGCCACACTCTTTGCCGGAGGTCAGAGCCACATCATGCCGCTTGTTGAGAAGAACAACTATCTTCCAGATCTGAAGGCGATTCCGCAGAGTGTTCTGAAGAAGACGAAGCTTATGTTCATCAACTATCCGAATAATCCGACATCTGCATGTGCTGGAAGAAGCTTTTATAAAGAGGTGATCGACTTTGCCGCAAAGAACAATATTATCATATGTCATGACGCGGCGTATTCTGAGATTTACTATGACGGCAAAAAGCCTTTAAGCTTCCTCCAGATGCCGGGGGCAAAAGATGTCGGGATAGAATTTCATTCCCTCTCAAAAACATACAACATGACGGGCTGGAGAATTGGTTTTGCAGTTGGCAATACAGCCGCAATAGCGGGACTTGGAAAGATAAAGTCAAACCTTGATTCGGGCATATTTCAGGCGGTTCAGGAGGCCGGGATAGAGGCATTAAATACAGGCGACTCTGTTCTGAAAAAGATACGAGATACGTTTCAGCAGAGAAGGGATGTTATGTATAACGGTTTAAAGAAGATAGGAATGAAAGTTCAAAAACCGCAGGCAACTTTTTACCTCTGGGCAAAAGTGCCGAAGGGTTTTAACTCATCCAGTTTTGTCACTCACCTGCTCAACAACGCAGGAGTTCTCGGCACACCCGGCAACGGCTTCGGCGCTCCGGGCGAAGGCTATATCCGCTTTGCCCTCACCGCTCCGGCAAAGAGGATAAAAGAAGCGGTTGAAAGGATAAAGAAGGTTTTATAAAACAATCCGTTGTAATTTTAAGAATAACGCGCTAAAGTTAATGTAAGCTTAATAACCTATAAACTGCAAGTGATAATATCTTGAGGCGTATGGTGCAGAGTTTAGCAGTATTCATAAAGTCTCTCTTTATTTCCCAGAGTACGGAATCTACGCGCTTCATTAATCAACGTAATAATTTCTTCAATATTATTCTTCTCTCCTTGTTTCTGGTCTTTTTCTTTCCGGTTATGGCAGGTGCTGAAG
Source organism: Nitrospirota bacterium (assembly GCA_040758255.1). Taxonomy (GTDB): domain Bacteria; phylum Nitrospirota; class Thermodesulfovibrionia; order UBA6902; family UBA6902; genus JACRPZ01. The sequence continues at coordinate 4,630 of JBFLVX010000063.1, read as the reverse complement.
CGCAGCCTTATATAGTGAAAGACATAAACAGATCTTCTGTAGGATCGTCTCCTCAGTATCTGACCAATGTCAACGGGGTGTTGTATTTTAGGGCCGCTGACCCGACAAACGGGTCTGAACTCTGGAAGAGCGACGGGACATCAGAAGGAACCGTGATGGTGAAGGACATCTATCCTGGAACAGGCAGTTCGTCTCCTCAGTATCTGACCAATGTCAACGGGGTGCTGTATTTTAGTGCCAGTAACGGGACGAATTCGACTGAACTCTGGAAGAGTGACGGAACAGCAGAAGGAACCGTGATGGTGAAGGACATCTATCCTGGAACAGGCAGTTCGTCTCCTCAGTATCTGACCAATGTCAACGGGGTGCTGTATTTTAGTGCCAGTAACGGGACGAATTCAACTGAACTCTGGAAGAGCGACGGGACATCAGAAGGAACCGTGATGGTGAAGGACATTAATCTCGGCACAAGCGGCTCGTCTCCTATAATGCTGACCAATGTCAACGGGGTGTTGTATTTTATCGCCAATAATGGAACAAACGGGAAAGAACTCTGGAAGAGCGATGGGACAGCAGGAGGAACTCTGATGGTGAAGGACATCGTTCCCGGCATAGGCGAATCATCTCTTGCATATCTGACCAATGTCAACGGGGTGCTGTTTTTTAGTGCCAGTGAGCCGACAAGCGGGCTTGAACTCTGGAAGAGCGACGGGACATCAGAAGGAACCGTGATGGTGAAGGACATCTATTCCGGCACAGGCGCTTCGTATCCTGCATATCTGACCAATGTCAACGGGGTGCTGTATTTTAGTGCCAGTAACGGGACGAATTCGACTGAACTCTGGAAGAGTGACGGAACAGCAGAAGGAACCGTGATGGTGAAGGACATCAATCCCAGTGGCTATTCCGCTCCTGGTAATCTGACCAATGTCAACGGGGTGCTGTATTTTAGTGCCAGTAACGGGACGAATTCGACTGAACTCTGGAAGAGTGACGGAACAGCAGAAGGAACCGTGATGGTGAAGGACATTAATCCCGGCACAAGCGACTCGTCTCCTATAGTACTGACCAATGTCAACGAGGTGCTGTATTTTAGTGCCACTGACGGAACGAATGGGACTGAGCTATGGAAGAGTGATGGGACAGCAGGAGGGACTGTGATGGTGAAGGACATCTATCCCGGCGCAGGCAGTTCGTCTCCGCAATATCTTATCAATGTCAATGGCGTGCTGTATTTTAGAGCCGATAACGGTACAAACGGGCTTGAACTCTGGAAGAGCGACGGGACATCAGGGGGGACTGTGATGGTGAAGGACATCTATCAAGGCACAGGCAATTCGTCTCCTGCAAATCTGACTAATGTCAACGGAGTGCTGTATTTTGCTGCAAATGACGGGACGAATGGAACTGAACTCTATAAGAGTGACGGTACGGCAGGTGGAACCGTGATGGTGAAGGACATCTATCAAGGCACAGGCAATTCGTCTCCTGAAAATCTGACCAATGTCAACGGAGTGCTGTATTTTACGGCCAATGATGGGACGAACGGGACTGAGATATGGAAGAGCGACGGGACAGAAGGAGGGACTGTGGTGGTGAAGGATATATATCCAGGTACAAACGGTTCTTCTCCTGCAATTCTGACCAATGTCAACGGTGTGCTGTATTTTACGGCCAATGATGGGACGAACGGGACTGAGATCTGGAAGAGCGATGGGACACCAGGGGGGACCGTGTTGGTTAAGGACATCAGACTCGGCGCAAGCGGTTTGTCACCGCAAAATCTGGCCAATGTCAACGGTATTCTGTATTTTAGGGCCTCTGACGGAACGAACGGGCAAGAGCTCTGGAAGAGTGATGGGACAGCAGGAGGGACAGTGATGGTGAAGGACATCAATCCCGGCGCAAGCGATTCGGGTCCGCAATATCTCGTTAATGTCAACGACGTGCTGTATTTTGCGGCTTATAACGTAACTTACGGGAATGAACTATGGAAGAGCGACGGGACAGAAGGAGGAACTGTGTTGGTGAAAGACATTGTTCCCGGCACAGGCATATCGGCCCCTAGAAATCTGACCAATGTCAACGGAGTGCTGTATTTTACGACCACTTATTCCCCTACGAATGGAGAAGAACTCTGGAAAAGCGATGGGACAGAAGGAGGAACTGTGCTGGTAAAGGACATCTATCCTGGCGCAAGCCATTCGTATCCTTCATACCTGACCAATGTCAACGGGGTGCTGTATTTTAGTGCCAGTAACGGGACGAATTCGACTGAACTATGGAAGAGCGACGGGACAGCGGAAGGGACCGTGATGGTGAAGGACATCTATCCCGGCGCAAGCCATTCGTATCCTTCATACCTGACCGATGTCAACGGGGTGCTGTATTTTAAGGCCAATGACGGTATAAACGGGACGGAACTCTGGAAGAGCGATGGGACTGAAGGGGGGACCATGATGGTGAAGGACATCTATCCCGGCGCAGGCGAATCATCTCTTGCAAATCTGACCAATGTAAACGGCGTGCTGTATTTTAGTGCCAATGACCCTTGGCTGGGAAACGAGTTGTTTGCCCTGAATACTACTTTCGCCTCTGATACAACGCCTCCGGTAACAACCACCGATCCTGCGGCCGGGATTGCAGAGTATGTGTCCCTTACCTGTGATGACGGCAGCGGATCAGGATGCGCAGGTATTTTCTATACCCTTGACGGTTCCATTCCTACGGTATATTCACAGCCCTACACGGGACTGATAAGCATTACCTATTCTATAACCCTCAAATATTTTGCCATTGATATAGCCGGTAATCAGGAAGCTGTGCATGCAGGTGTTTATTCTCCCTGTCCGCTCTGGTATCAAGACGCTGACGGAGACGGCTTTGGAAATCCAACCATATCAACTCAGGCATGTTCTCAACCAGCAGGCTATGTATCAGATAATACAGACTGTGATGATACAAACCCTTTAATAAACCCAAACACGATCTGGTATCCTGACGCTGACGGAGACGGTTATGGAAACCCGTCAGTGGCATATCCGCAGTGCGACATGCCGACAGGACCGCCGGGAAATTTTGTCTTGGATAATACAGACCCTGATGACAACAACCCTTATATCTATCCAGGTGCACCTTCTGTAAGAGTTTCAGATACATATTACTCCAATCTGCAGGATGCCTATGATGCGGCGATAGACGGCGATACCATCCAGAGCCAGACAGGCAGCTTTAATGAAGTCCTTTATATAGATTTAGACAAATCTGTCACTCTGCAGGGTGGTTATAATAATGATTTCTCAGCAGTTACAGGCAAAACAACTCTGAACGGCAACATGACAATCAGCAACGGGACAATTACAATAGAGAACTTTATTTTGCAGTAATAACCATCTGGGTAGATTCTCACTACTTTTTTAATAAAAATCTTCTCTGTCTTTAATTTCTTTTCTTAGTTGGTTTAAAAAGAACCAGGAATTTTGCGCCTTATTTCCTCAATTTGCCGCCGGGATACGACCATGTTTGTATATAGTCCCCTCGTTATAAATTTTGGTAATTTTGTTAATATGTGGCTAACAGATATAATATTCAAAGGAAAAGAAATATGCCAACTGCATATATCGGCATCGGCTCGAATCTTGGCAACAGGAAAGAGAATTGCGAAAGAGCGATAAAGCTTCTTGAAGCAGGCAATATCATAGTTAAAAAACGCTCATCCATGATAGAGACAGAGCCGTGGGGAGTGGAAGACCAGCCGAAGTTCATCAATATGGCGGTTGAGATTGAGACGGATTTAAAACCTGAAGAATTATTGTCTCTTCTCAAAAAGATAGAAGCTGAGATAGGAAGAAGCCCGGCAGAACGTTGGGGAGCAAGAGAAATAGACCTTGATATCCTGCTATATGATGACCTTATTATAAAAACACCGGAACTCGAGATACCGCATCAGCATATCGCAGAGAGGGAATTTGTTCTCAAGCCGCTTGCGGAAATTGCACCTGAGAAGATTAATCCTGTTTTGAAGAAGAGCATCAAAGACCTTTTTTTGCAATTTCTCCAAAGTTCTTAAGAACCTGTAATCCAACGGCCTGACTCTTTTCAGGGTGGAATTGAACCGCGAAGATATTGTCTTTTCGGATTGCAGATGTAAATTCAATTCCGTAATCAGTTGTGGCAGCAATAATCGTTTTATCTTCAGGTACAACATAAAACGAGTGCACGAAATAGAAATAGCTCTTGTCCTGGATTCCATTGAACAGGGGATTCTCTTTCTGTATCTTTATCTCATTCCATCCCATGTGGGGAACTTTTAAAGTTTGATCTTTGAATTCAAATCTCACGACTTTGCCCCTTAAAACATCAAGCCCTTTGCATCTGCCGAATTCCACTGATTCGCTGAAGAGCACCTGAAGCCCGAGACAAATACCGAGATAAGGCTTCCCCTGATTTATTGAATCAACAACAGCGCCAATCAATTCAAGATTCGTCAGTTCCCTCATGCAGTCCTTAAAAGCGCCCACTCCGGGGAGAACCACTGCATCTGCTTTCTTAACGATGTCGGACTTGTTTGTAACCGTAACATCAACGCCGACCTTCTGAAATCCTTTCTCAACGCTACTGAGATTTCCAA
>JBFLVX010000062.1:0-12508 GCA_040758255.1 Nitrospirota bacterium | reverse complement strand
CGTATTGGCGGCGTTTTTGATCCCTGCAATTTTGCAGGTCATGAGAACCGCAAAGGCTGCTGAAGAATTTCTGAAGACGACTCAGGCATCATTAACCCCTCTTATTGCTAAGCTTAATGAGACGGCAGACAGGACAAACAGCATAGCCTCAAAGTTAGATGAATCCATCAGCAATGTTCAGCAATTGACAAAGGCTGTCGGCGAGACCGGTGCTATTATCGGCGATATAAACAGTTTTATCAGAAAGCTGCAGACCGTTATTTTAGTCACAACTTCAAGCTTTGGAACCGGAATTAAGACCGCCCTGAGCGTATTGACGCATGGGCTTATAAAAAAAGGAGGGTAAGAAAATGAGCGACGACAGAGGATTTTGCACAGGCAGTGTTCTTCTTGCATTTGTTTTAGGGGGTATTGTAGGCGCAGGCGTAGCTCTGCTGACAGCCCCGCAGTCAGGGAGAGAGACGAGGGAGAAGATAAGGGAGCTTGCTGATGAGACCAGAAAAAAGGCTACCGAATATGCGGGACAGGCAAAAGATACAGTCTCATCATATGCCGGACAGGCAAAGGATAAAGTCACCTCTGCATATGAGCAGGGCAAGCATTATGTTGATGAGAAGAAGACCCTGATCTCCACGGCAATAGACGCCGGCAAAGAGGCTTACTCAAAAGAGAAAGAGAAGCTGTCCAAAGCATAAGATAGAAGTGATTTAAATGTCTAAACAAACAGGGACACATTTTAAATAATGTGTCCCTGTTTTTATTCTTTTTTCGAGAAAGATATTCTATTAACTAACCTAAAATATTATCAGTCACTTTCTTCTCAACCGCGACCGGCTTTACGTTCTTATTGACGTAATCCTTTGTACCTGTGACCTTCAGCTTTTCAAAGAGAAGGTCAAACTTCTCCTCAAGCTCCTTCATTATTGGAGCCTTAACATTCTGAGGAAGATCCCACCACTTCTTCTTTAAAGTGCCGAAACCCTTTTTGCGTGTGCTGTAGAAGAACTGTTCGTCAGTCTGGCCCTCTTTGCGTTCCTTGGCGCACTCGGCCTTCAGATAGGTATACACCTCGTCTTTAAATGAAGCAGGAAGCGCTGGGTGGTCATATATTATATTCTGAAATCCGGTAGCAAGATGAACCTCAGAAGTGCCTGTCTCAGGGAACATGTGGAATGCATCGTCAGGAAGCGTTGAAGCGCCGTGCTGGACAGCGCCTGAAAGGCCGTACTCTTTCCTTCCGATATCTGACATCTTCCTGAGCGTCTCAAAATCAATCTTCACCTGCGCAAGAGATCCGTCTGGAAGCACCACTCCGCCGTGCGTAGTGCCTGACTGAACGCTCAGCTTGCTTACGCCCTTGCCCGCTTTCATCGTCTCTTTGAAGCCGTCAAGATACGCCCTCAGTTCCTCAGGCGTGCTGTTCTTGCCGCCTATCTCTCCTATCTCTCCGCCGATTGATACTGTTACACCTTTCGGCTCTATCTGCCTTATATGCGCCGCAAGGTCTGCCGCGGCCTCGAAATTGGGCCTCTGCTCTTCTTTAAGGTCTTTCTTGTCAAGATCAACAAGGGTGGATGTGTCGAGGTCTATATTGTAAAATTCGCCTTCTATGGCTTCTTTTATCAATCCCTTCACATACTCAGTCTCAGGCTTGGGATCGGCAAGATAATTTTTCCTGATGAGCTGGAAGTGGTCTCCCTGTATAAATACCGGGCCTTTATATCCTTCCTTAACAGCAGCGGCAAGCACAACAGCGGAGTATTCAAGAGGCTTCTGCTTTGTGTAGCCTATCTCGGAGCGGGCTATCTCAAATATCATAGCTCCGACATTCTTTTCGTTTGCCTTCCTGAATATCGCCCTCGCAACGTCATAGGTGAGCCCTCTTATATTTATCGCGGGAACGGTGAATCCGGGATAACTCTTTCCCATCTCCTCATAGAGCGATTGAATGGAAGACGGCACAGCGCCCATCTTCTTTGCTATCTCTATGACAAGCCTCAGGAGCGCCTTTTTCCGCTCTTCATCAGCGCTGAATACAGCCTCATAAATGAGCTCGTCCATAATCTCCCTTACAGCCCCGGCATTCTTTATCTCGACTTTGCCGTCTTTAATGGAGATACAATCCTTTGCCTTTTTTAATACGTCTGCCATTATAGCCTCCTTAGAATAGAGAGAAATTATTTAAGGTATCACCTTATTAAGCGGATATTCGATAATGCCTTCAGCGCCTATCGCCTTGAGTTTCGGGATAAGGTCGCGGACTACCTTTTCATCTATCATTACCTCAAGCGCAAACCATCCCTTGTCAGAAAGAGAGGATATGGTAGGCGAGTGCAATGCGGAAAGAAGACTCAGCACCTTCTTCAGCGATCTTTCGGATACATTCATCTTGAGGCCGACCTTCTCTTCAGCGGCAAGCGCTCCTTTTAAGAGGAGAACTATATTCTCCATCTTCTGTTTCTTCCATGCGTCCTTCCATGCTTTTTTGTTCGCAATAAATCGTGTGCTTGATTCAAGTATCGTCTCTATGACCCTCAGGTTATTCGCCTTTAAGGACGTGCCTGTCTCTGTAAGCTCAACAATTGCATCACAGAGGTGAGGAGGCTTAACTTCAGTGGCGCCCCATGAGAAATCCACCTCAGCCTTTATGCCCTTTGATTTGAGATATTTATTCGTAAAGCCGACAAGTTCAGTGGCGATACGCTTCCCATTGAGATCCGCCACCTTTTTTATCTTTGAATCATTCGGGACAGCTATGACCCATCTTACAGGCCTGAGCCCGCCTTTCGCGTAATTAAGCTCAGCAACCTCCTTTACATCCGCCCCCTGTTCCAGCACCCAGTCCTTTCCAGTCAGACCGGCGTCAAGCACGCCGTCGTCCACATACCTTGCCATCTCTTGCGCCCTGATAAGCAGCGCCTCAATATCCGGGTCATCAAAGACAGGATAATACGAGCGCGAGTCAATTGATATGTTATACCCCGCTTTTTTGAAGAGCTTTAATGTTGATTCCTGAAGGCTCCCCTTCGGGAGGCCGAGCTTTAATTTCTTTTTCATCTGTTATTTGTCCTCAAGTAATGTGATTAATTTTCATATAATACAGCGAGAGCGGAAATTATTCAAATTTTACATGGCAGAAAATCTCTATCTGTTCTGCAATGAAAGCGGCAGTTCAAGGTTGTTTTCTTCTAACAGATGTTCATTTGTAAGCAGCTCTCCAGTTGCTCCGTCAGCCGCTACTTTACCGTCAGAGATTACAAGACATCTCCCGCAGACATCCATTATGAGGTCAAGGTCATGCGAGGCGATTATCTTGGTATGCCTGAATTCCTTCAGAAGATTGATAAGCTGCCTCCGCGACTTCGGGTCAAGGCTTGCGGCCGGTTCATCCATCACAAGTATATCAGGCTGCATCGCAATAACCCCTGCGATTGTTACCGCGCGTTTCTGTCCCATCGAGAGATGGTGAGGCGGTTTGTCTTTAAGGTGTAAACATCCGACAGTATCTAACGCTTCATTCACCCTCTCAACAACCCTCTCCTCAGTCATTCCGAGATTGAGAGGGCCGAATGCCACATCGTCAAAAACAGTCGGCATAAAAAGCTGATCATCAGGATTTTGAAAGACAACGCCGACAGTCTTTCTTGCATGTGAAAGCGTGGATTGATTAAGGTACAAATCACCGATTGTTATTGTTCCTTTTGCCGGTAAAAGATAGCCGTTCATGTGCGAGATAAGCGTGGACTTGCCCGCGCCGTTTGCCCCCACGATACCGACTGATTCGCCGTGCGTTATCCTGAAGCTTATGCCATCCAGTGCTTTTGTACCGTCCGGGTAGGCAAAATGCACATCTTTAAAATCAATAATGTGATGACTCATATCGCCAGTTCCCCCAAGATTTTAGTGATATCATATCTTCTGAATATAATGAAAACCGTAATAGCAGCAACTGCAAACAGAATGTCTGCAAATCCGGTTTTATCTCTCTTAAGCAGCCTTATTTCTCCGTTGAAACCTCTTGAACACATGGAGTGGTATATCCTTTCGGAACGTTCAACTGTCTTCATAAAGAGCAGCCCTATTGTGCTGATGAATATCTTTATGCCGTAATTCTTCTTCCCAAATGTTCTCATATTTATCGCACGGACTATCCTCATGGTCTCCCCGGCAAGCACGAAAAGATACCTGTATAAAAAGAATATCTGCACAACAAAGACCTTAGGCACATAGAGTCTCTCAAGCGCGCGGCATACGCCGGGGAATGAAGTTGTCGCGATAAGGAGCAATGCCGAGCTTATAGTGAGTACAAACCTTATCATGATGGAGATGCAGGATACCCAGCCGCCTGAAATTTCAATTCCGTAAAGATTATATATTGCAGCGGTTTCCAAAAGAGGATTGAATATCGCGACAAACAGGACAAACGGAGAGACATAGAGAAGTTTTTTTAAGATGAATCCTACCGGTATCTCTCCGGCAGCAGACATAAAAACAGGAAATATAAAGAACGGGAGTAATCTTGATAACTCATATTTAGGGAAAGAGACCACCATAAAGACAAAGACAATAGTCGTTACCAATTTGACGCGCGGATCAAGCCTGTGAACAAATGTATTTTTATAGGATAATATATCCAGATAACCGATATTGAAATACTCTTTATCAAAATTAAGCATGGTTCAATCTCTTTTTATCTTCAGAAATTTTATCCCTAATCCAAAGAGCAGTATCAAACCCGCTACCATAATTGCGCCTGCTATGCCTGATACAGATGTGCCTGCTGAAATATTGGGCCATACTTCTCTGCTCTCCTCTTTTGCAGACCCTTCATCGTCACGTTTAAAACTATAGTCCGGTAGAAATGCGGTCTTCTCCTGTATCTGCTTATGAGCATGGGTAATATTTTCCTGCCCCGTCAATTCAGGCTTGCCTGAGACTTTTTCAATCGCCCATTCAAGACCATCGGGATTGGAGGACGCAAACCATGACAGCGCGCCTCCTGTCACTACCGTAAGGATCAGAAAACCGGCCAATACATTCTTCAGAGAAATGATAGGTGCAAGACCCTTTGAGACAGAGACGCTCTCAAGAATTTCAGGCCGGGCTGATCTCACAAAATTTATCACACCTGCTGTGATAAACCCTTCCATTGCTCCTATTGCCAGATGGATCGGCAGCATCATATAGATAAACGTTCCGAACGGCAACTCGCTTCGTCCTGACAACAGCGTTTCAATAACCACTGAAAAAGCGCCTAATTGCAGGGCTGCCACTCCGCTTATCATAGCAACGATGGCGATTCTTTTAGGATTGCTCCCGGCGTGAACTAACGGTTTATAAATAAGAGGGTAAGCGATAAAGCAAGGGTATATCCCCAAATTCCATATGTTACAACCAAGCGCTAACAGTCCGCCATCGGCAAAGAATAACACCTGAATGAAGAGCACCGACGCCATCACAATAAATGCCGCGTATGGGCCCAGAATGACAGCGAGTATCATTCCTCCGCCTAAGTGTCCGCTTGAACCTGTGCCGGGGATGGTGAAATTAATCATCTGAGCCGCAAAGATAAACGCGCCGAGCACCCCCATTAAAGGCACTATTTTGTCATCAATTTTTTCCTTTAATTTCTTTGCACAAAAAGTGATGACCCCAAGTGAGCCCGCCCAAAATGTCGCGCCTACTGCCGGTGAAAGTAAAGCGTCTGCCATATGCATGGCTTGTACTCCTCCTGAAAATAAAAAAAGCCGCGAAGTCATCACGGCATTCTTGCCGTTCAGCCTTCGTGGCTTGTTGTGCCTATATTAATAGCACAGATAGAATTATGGAGTCAATACAACAAACGCTGCTAACCCTCTTCCTGCTTCTTCATGACGCAGAGGTTCTTGCCTATCTCAAGCTCTTTCTTCTTTGCTTCGTCAGGTGATATAAGTCCCAGGTTCGCCTTTCTCATCTCATGGTAACTTTCCGGAATTTCTTGCAGGCTCGTCATAATGTAATTTATGAACTCTTTATAGTCCGTAAGTCTGAAGAGTCTGCTGTCGCGTCTCGCCTCTCCCAATGTTAGCGAGACAACGCCGTTTTCGTCCTGCTCCTTTATGGAATCCGTGTGCGAGGGCAGGATCACTACGTCGTCGCCAAGATTTTTGAGTTTATTAAAGAGCGTATTGTAAAGCATGCCAGCCCATTCTTCGGCCTTGCCGCCCAGGTCTGGACGACCCATGTCAGTCTTCATGATCGTGTCGCCGACCAAGAGATACTTTCCATTTAAAAGGAGACTGGTTATTCCCTGAGTATGCCCCGGCGTATGTATAGCAAACAGATTATTGCCGCCGGCTTTTATTTCCATGCCGTCTCTAAGTTCTTCGAACCTGAATGTAGCGCCCTCGGCATCAATGGGATTTATGAAATAAGGCGCGCCCGTCTTCTGGGCAAGATCAATTCCGCCTGATATATGATCTGCGTGAAGATGGGTGTCAATAACATGCGTGATCTTTACGCCTAATGAATCAGTGAAAGCAATGATCTTCTCAACGTGCCTGTTCGCGTCTATAACAACAGCTCCGCCTCCTGAAATAACCACATGTGTTATACAGCCTCTTGCTGTCCTGTATATCTGATAAATAATCGGGGAATCCGAGACCTTGTGTATCTCGTAATATTCGCTCCACAAATCCATGCCGCCCTCAAGGCTCACGGCTCTGAAGCCCTTCCCCGTAAGAAGCTCCGCTGAGTAGCGGGACGAATCACCGTGCGCACAGACCGCGATTATCTCTTTATCTTTAGGGAAACGGTCTATGTATAAGTCTTCTTCTCCGACAAAATCAACCTGAGGGATATTCAGGGCCGGGAAATCCTCTCTGCCCTCTATCCGCCACGCCTTAAATTCGTCCTCGTTTCTGAGGTCGAAAAGAAACTCGACCTTCATACCATCAAGACGCCTCTTGAGTTCAGCAGGGGATATGGTCTTAGCATCTGCCATCACACGCTCCTTTTTCTTAGGTATTATATTTCGCCCGTGCCCTGAATAAGCTGACGAAAAACGTTCTTTAATTATTATATATCAGCAAGGTCAATAATTTTTTCTTATGGATTCCAGAATGGACAATACCCCTTTTCCCATGCTAAAGTAACATGATTTTTCATAGTCATGACTCAGTGTTTAATAGGGAAAAATTATGCATCCAATAGCTCAGGAACTTAACGAAACATTGAAACGGGGAAACCCGGCTTTTCTGGATTCACTGGCCAGCTTCGGCAGAGAGATATTCTTCCCAAAAGGGATCCTCACACAATCAGCCGAGGCAAAATTAAAGGCTCACAGGTTTAACGCAACAATTGGAACAGCCCGCGAAAAGGGAAGTGTTATGCATCTCCGCTCGGTGATGGATAGGTTTTCGGGACTTACCCCTGATGAAGCGCTCAATTACGCCCCTTCATATGGGGTGGCTGCCCTCAGAAAGGTCTGGGCAGAAGAGATGCTAAAGAAGAACCCCGGACTCACTGGACGGAATATGAGCCTGCCTGTGGTTACAGCAGGACTCACGCACGGCCTCAGCGTTGCTGCGGATATGTTTATTGAGCCCGGAGATGTCATTGTTATGCCTGACAAGCTGTGGGGAAATTACAGACTTATATTTGAACTGAGAAAGGGAGCGAAGATCAAGACATTCCCGCTTTATGACAAAGATGGGGGGGTCAATATCAGGGGATATGAAGAGGCTCTGAAGAAAGAGGCGGTCTCCGGCAGGGTGATTACGCTCCTGAATTTCCCGAATAATCCTACCGGATATACTCCTACCGTTACTGAGATGAAGAGGATCGCGGAGATACTTATTCGTATTGCCGAATCTGGAACCCGTGTAGTTGCGCTGAGTGATGATGCGTACTTCGGCCTCTTCTATGAGGCGGATACTGCTGCTGAGTCATTATTTGCATTGATTGCCGACCGTCATCCAAATCTGATCGCTGTTAAATTAGACGGGGCAACCAAAGAGGATTTTGTATGGGGCTTCAGGGTCGGCTTCATTACCGTGAGTACGCGTGTTACTGAAGGTGTTGAAAGCGCTTTCTATGAGGCTGTTGAGAAGAAGCTTGGCGGCACAGTGAGGTCAAACATATCAAATGCGCCTGCTCCATCACAGGCTGTTCTGCTTCATGCAATGAAGGATGAACGGTACGAGAAGGAGAAGGCGGATAAGCGCGATGCATTAAAAAGACGCGCACTCAAGGTAAAACAGGTGGTGAACGAAAAGAAATACTCTGATTACTTCACGCTCTACCCTTTCAATTCAGGCTATTTTATGTGTGTCCGCCTGCGTGAAGGGCTGGACGCGGAGAAGTTTCGCAAGAGGCTGCTCGACGATGAAGGCATCGGGGTCATATCCATAGACAGCACGGACATCAGAGTGGCCTTTTCATCTGTTGAGGAAGATGATATTGAAGAGTTGTTTAACGCGATGCTCAAATGCGCCGTGAATATGAGTCAGAACTCATAGGGCATAAGGTAATTAACTAAGGAGGAGTTTTATGAAGAACAAATTCGCAAAGCTCAAAAAAGAACTCTGCAAGCAGGCACTTGAACACGCCAAGATTCCTCCTGAGCTTTACAATAAATTTAACGTTAAAAGAGGACTTAGAAACGACGACGGCTCAGGGGTGCTCGTCGGCCTCACAGAGATAGGCGCGGTGTTAGGCTATGAAATTATTGATCAGGAGCTTGTTCCTATTGCCGGCCGTCTTCTTTACAGAGGTTACGATGTGGAGGCCCTTGCCCGAGGCGCGAGGACACGGAAGAGACGGCTTGGATATGAGGAGACCGCGTATCTGCTTCTCTTCGGAGAACTGCCTGACTATAAACACCTTGAAGAGTTCAATGAACTCCTGGTAGAGAGCAGAGAGCTTCCCAAGAACTTCTCCCGCGACATTATCATGACCTTCACACCTTTAAACGTAATGAACAGTCTCGCCAGTTCCGTGCTTTCTCTTTACGCACGCGATCCTGACCCTGACGGTCTCAGTCCTGAAACCCTTGTACGCCAGTCAATAGAGCTGATTGCCAAATTCCCGCCCCTGATCGCGTACTCATATCAGGCGCTAATGCACAAACTTTACAAGAAGTCGCTGGTTATTCATACTCCGCAAGCCATGTACTCCACAGCCGAGAACTTTCTCTATATGATGCGCGCTGATGGAAAGTTTTCAGAACTCGAAGCCCGCATATTGGATGAGGTGCTTATTCTTCATGCGGAACACGGAGGAGGAAATAATTCAACCTTTACAACCCGCGTGGTCTCCTCAACAGGCTCCGACACATACTCTGCGATCGCAGCGGCAATAGGTTCTTTAAAAGGCCCTCTTCACGGAGGGGCCAATATACAGGTCTTCAACATGATGAGGCATATCAAGGATGCGGTATCCAAGATTGATGACGACTCTGCTGTCATTGACTGTCTGGACGATATACTGAATAAGAAGGCATTTGATAACAAAGGACTTCTCTACGGTTTCGGGCATGCGGTCTATACTATTTCTGATCCGAGGGCAATATGCCTGAAAGAGACCGCCGAGGAACTTGCTAAAGAGAAGGGCCGGCTGGATGAGTTCAGGCTCTACTGTGCTGTAGAGCGGTTGGCGCCTGAAAGCTTTGAGAGAGTGACCGGGAAAAAGAAGAAGATCTGCGCCAATGTTGATTTCTATTCAGGATTTGTTTATGACTGCCTGGGAATCCCTGTAGAGGTATATACCCCGCTCTTCGCCATGGCGAGAGTGTCGGGATGGCTTGCCCACCGCATAGAGGAGATATACGCCAGTCCGAGGATTATCCGCCCGGCTTATAAGAATTTGACAAGCCCAAGGGAGTATATGGAGATTAAAAAACGTTAATAGGCTTTTCTTCTTCTGACCCTTATCGTATTCCCATGAGCCTCAAGCCCCTCAACATCCGCAAGGGTCTCAACCGCTTTGGCAAGCGCCAAAAACCCTTCCTTCTTTGCCATCAGGAGGCTTGACCGCTTCATAAAATCATAAACCCCAAGCGGAGATGAGAATCTAGATGTGCCGCCTGTTGGAAGCGTATGATTTGGCCCTGCCGCGTAATCGCCAAGCGCCTCAGGAGACCACTCTCCCAAGAATATCGAGCCAGCATTTTTTATTTGAGGCAGATAATGTTCAGGCTTCTTTGTCATAATCTCAAGGTGTTCAGGGGCTATACGGTTTGCTAATTCAAAAGCAGTTTTAAGGTTATTTACAACAATCACCGCGCCGTATAGGTCGAGAGATTTATTCGCTATCTCCTTCCTATTAAGAGTCTTCATCTGACTTGCAAGCTCTCCTGTGACCTTATCAGCGAGGGCTTCTGAATCGGTAATCAGCACAGATGACGCCATCTCATCATGCTCTGCCTGGCTGAGCATGTCAGCGGCGATAAATGCGGCGTTTGCCGTCTTATCTGCAATTATCAGCACTTCGCTCGGGCCAGCTATCATATCAATCCCGACATCACCGAATACCATTCTCTTTGCGGCAGCCACATAGACGTTTCCGGGCCCCGCAATCTTATCCACTCTCCTTATAGTCTCAGTGCCATAGGCAAGAGCTGCTATCGCCTGAGCCCCGCCTATCCTGTAGACCTCTTTCACTCCAAGCAGTTTTATTGCAGCCGCTATCTCAGGATTAATCTTGCCGCCCGGCGTCGGCACACAGAGGGCTATTTCCTTTACCCCTGCAACCTGCGCAGGGATGACATTCATCAGGACTGTTGAGGGATAGGATGCCTTGCCTCCCGGCACATATACGCCCACTCTCTCCATCGGCTTCAGGATCTGGCCAAGCAGGATGTTCTTCTCAGAGAAATACCACGACTCATCACGTTGAAACGCATGAAAAGTTTTGACCCTCTCGACCGACTGTTTGAGCGCCTTCAGGAACTCCTTCCCTGCATTCTTTGCGGATGCTTCCACCTCTCTTTTGCTGACTAAAAGCTGCTTCAGTTTTATTGAATCAAACTTCTCTGTATATTTTTTGACCGCCCTGTCGCCATCTTTTTTAACATCGGCAATTATATTTCTAACAACCCTCTGTATCTCATCCTGATTAACAGAAGCAGAAGCCCTCTCCTCAAGCTTCTTTAGGAAAGTCTTAATCTCCTTATCTTTTATAATCTTCATTTAAATCTCCTTACCCGAGCTCCCAGGGATGTGAGTTTATCTTCTATCTTTTCATAGCCCCTGTCAAGGTGATAAAGCCTGTCAATCACTGTCTTACCATGCGCCGCAAGCCCGGCAAGAACCAGAGAGACGCTTGCCCTCAGGTCAGTTGCCATAACAGGCGCGCCGGTCAGCGTCTCAATCCCTCGGACAGTAGCGGTTGAGCCTTCAACCCTGATATCCGCACCCATCCTCTTCATCTCCGCAACATGCATAAACCTGTTCTCAAAAATATTCTCGGTGATAAAACTCGTGCCGTCCGATACAGACATTAAGGCCATAAACTGCGCCTGCATATCTGTGGGGAACCCGGGATACGGCATGGTCTTGATATCAATGCTTCCGGGTCTCTTCCTCCCGTGCACAATTATCTTCCTGTGCTCCAGAATAACATCAATGCCCGCCTCTCTCAGCTTCAGCGTTATCGGCTCAACATGCTCAGGTCTGCCTCCTTTAATCTCAACACTGCCCCCGGTAATTCCGGAAGCCACCATAAATGTCGCTGTCTCTATCCTGTCAGATATGATCCTGTAATCGAGAGGCTTAAGCGAGGCAACGCCATTTATCCTTATAAAACTTGTGCCAGATCCCTCTATCCTGGCTCCCATAGATATTAACGCGTTCGCAAGATCAACAACCTCAGGCTCGCATGCCGCGTTCTCTATGATAGTCTCTCCGTCCGCAAGGACCGCCGCCATCATCAGGTTTTCAGTGCCGGTGACAGTAGGTATATCAAAATATATCTGCGCGCCCTTAAGCCGCTTTGCGCTTGCCTCTATATACCCTTCGGAAAGGGTGACTTCCGCCCCCATCTTTTTAAGACCCATTATGTGCAGATTTATAGGTCTTGCGCCTATAGCGCATCCGCCCGGCAGAGAGACCTTTGCTTTGCCCATTCTTGCAAGCAGCGGGCCAAGCACAAGAACTGAGGCACGCATTGTCTTTACCAGATCATAAGGCGCCTCAACAGAATTTATATTGCCTGTCTGAAGCAATACTTTATCGCCTTCTTTCTGGAAACCAACCCCAAGACGGCTGAGCAGACTGCCCATTGTGGCTATGTCCCTCAGAGACGGGACATTATGAATTAAATTATCCCCGGAACTCAGTATGGAGGCAACCATTATGGGAAGGGCTGCGTTCTTTGCCCCGCTGATTGTTACCTCTCCTTGCAGGCTTACGCCGCCTTCAACCTCTAATTTCTCCATTCCGCCTCTAAAATTCTCTCTATTCCGTTGTAATCTTTTATGATCCTAAAGCGTGAGTATCTTGCGCTCCTGATCATGTCAGCCGTATCATCT
>JBFLVX010000061.1:0-12618 GCA_040758255.1 Nitrospirota bacterium | reverse complement strand
AATTCGCTTGAACCGTCTCCGGCGCCGATAAAGGCTCCGACATCTGCGTAAACATCCTGCCTCATGCTGTACTCCAAAACAGGCGACAAAAGAAGGGAGCGGTCATTTAGGTTAATAAGCGCGTTGCCGCTGAAGCTCAAAAGAGGCATTATCTCGTATGTGAACCCGGGCGCAAGGTAGTGCTTCCCAAGGAGGTAAACAGCGCCTTCTGTATATGCTGTCACACTGGGAGAAAGCCCGTAGCTCTCCTTTCTCTCTTCTCCGGCTCCGTTGTAATGATACTCAATATATGCGTAGCTCTTATCAGTGAAGCTGTAATCGGAGCCTATGGATAACCTGAAGTAATTTCCATCCGAACTGTAATCATCCACTCCATTTGCAAAGACCTGAGCCGCTTCAAGCCATGCGCCCGCGTCCCCTATTGACCGCGCAATATCAATGCTTGCGAGGAGGTTCTCCCTGAAGAGCATCGCCATGAATGTGATGTCTGTCTTAAGCTTATATGTCTTCAGCCGGAGAAATGCGGCGCTCTCTTTCGGTTTAAAATCATCTCCAAAGACTAACCCGATATCAAGCTCGCCCATATCGGCAATAGGCTTCTTTATCCTTACGGCGTCAACGCCCATAAGCTCTTCTTTTGCAATTGTATTGTAGGTAAACGGGGCGATGATGTCCGTAGGGTTTATGACGCGAGCGGAGCCGAATGCAACAGGCTGACGGCCTATATATAGATCATAAGAAGGGGTTTTAACTGTAAGGAAGAGTCTGTCAAGGTTTTGCGCAAGGAGAAAGCTGCTGCCGGAGGTTTCATCTTCAGGATAGATCATATCTTCCAGATCAAATGCCCTGTAGGGAAGAGACACGGTTCCAGCAGACGCTTCTTTAAAAGCAGCATTGCTTTCTTTCAGCCACGGCAGAAGTTCATAAGCGAACTCGATAGATGAGGATTCGGCGACAGCAATATCAAGCCTCAGCCTCAGACGGGAAAGCACTTCGGCAGAGGCATCATCCTGAGTGTCAGTAAGAATAAGAAAGTTTTTTATGTAACCGCTCGCCTTTATCCTGCTCTCATCCGCTTGCAGAGAATTTGCAAAAAAGAGAAGCAAAACAGTAAAGCTGATGGATATTTTTTGAGATAACATCATGCGACAAAAAATGATGCGGATGTTGTGAGAAAAGTTATTTTTCGATACCTCTTCATAATTCCAATAATTTATCGAGTTAAATAATTTTTAGAACAATGTCCGCATCGTTTAACAATTCAGATATTCAATATTTTCATTCCTTTGCCTAACACAAGAGCATGCTTCATGGCATTAAAGACAAACTCCTTTGCCTTGACAGCAGATTCTTTTACATCATATCCAAGCGCAATTCCTGCGGCAAGAGCAGACGAGAAGGCGCACCCTGTGCCGTGAAACTCCCCTTCAAGCTTTGCATTCTCAAAAAACAGGAACTCTTTGCCGTCAAAAAGCAGATCCATTGCCTTATCCTTAAGATGTCCGCCGGTAATGATCACTTCTTCCGGGCCTAAATCCCTGAGCTTCAGCGCCGCATCTTTCATATCATTCTCGTTATTAACTTCTATCCCTGACAGAAGATACGCCTCATAAGTATTCGGGGTAATAACCCTTGCCAGCGGAAAGAGGCTGCTCTTTATTGCATTTAGGGTTCCGGCCTTTGTAAGTGACACGCCGGTTGATGAGACAGTCACAGGGTCAACAACGATATTTTTCAATGAGCGCTCCCTGATTCTTTGGCTCAATCCTTCAACAATCTCAGGCGTATAAAGCATTCCTGTCTTAACAGCATCAGGAGTTACATCTTTCAGGAGCATGTCAAGCTCTTCTAAAAAAAACTCTGATGACACTTCATGAACACTGCTTACCCCTCGTGTATTCTGAGATGTAAGCACGGCAGGGATGCTCAGGCCGTATACCCCCATAGACTTGAATGTCTTCAGGTCTGCCTGAAACCCTGCGCCGCCTGTAGGGTCGGAACCGGCTATGGTGAGAGCAATTTTTAAAGGCGCGGTTTTCATGGAAAGACTATATCAAGTTATATATAATATTGCAACGTGGATACTCAGGAAGAACTGCTTGAAGTCGTAAATGAAGAGGGCAAGATAATCCGGACCCTTCCGCGCTCTGTCATACACGGCGATCCTTCGCTCATGCACAGGGTGGCGCATATCCTCGTTTTCAACGCAGATGGAGCGCTATTGCTCCAGAAGCGATCAATGAGTAAAGATGTGGCTCCGGGCAAGTGGGACACCTCCGTCGGCGGGCATGTCAATGCAGGAGAAACCATTGAAGAAGCGGTAAGGCGCGAAATGGAAGAAGAACTGGGAATAACTTCATGCGAACTGAAATTTCTTTACAGCTATATCCACTCCAATCCCTATGAAACAGAGCTTGTTTATACATACTCGTGTGTTTATGAAGGAGGGGTAGAGTTCAATCGAGACGAAATTGATGAGGTGCGCTTCTGGGGCATTGATGAGATCATGGAGAATATCGGCAAAGGAGTCTTCAGCGATAATTTTGAAGACGAATTTAAGATGTATTTCTCAAGAGCAAATCAGCGCGTGCGGGAATAACTTTAATCCATGAGACTGCCCATCAGGCCAACTCATCTTACAATCTTCCTGAAATCCTCTCAACGGCTTCAAGGGCTTTTTTGCTTATTTGGCTGTCTTTATTTTTGGCAAGTTTTTTTAGAAGATTAATTGACTTATCATCTCCGATAAAACCTAGGGTTTCGCAAGCCTTTGCCTTGAGCCGGCTGCTGAGGACCTGACCGGAGCTGAACTTGCCTATCAGACTTTCGCCTTTTGCAAGCGCTTCCTGAATAACGTCTTTTAAATTTCGAGTCTCGTCCAGTTCCGGATCATAGGCTTGTAAAGATGTGAGCGCCTGCTCGACTACAGAATCATCCTCCTCGCGCCTGCCGGTTATTATATCGCTAAAATATCCGGTTGTTTCAGGATTGAGACTCTTTATCTTTCCAAGCCCCAAGACGGCTTTTTTTCTTACCGCAGTATCATCATCGTTTAAAGTTTTCAACAGCACGGCTTCAATATCCTCGCATGGCATATTGCTTATTCCGCTCACCGCCTCACCCCTTACCCTCGGCTCCTCATGATTTATGTATTTTTTAAATAGATCCTTAAGCTCCGGTGATGCGTGTCCGGCTTCTCCTAAAATCATAAGCGCATTCCTTATAAAGTACCAGTCCTCTCTGCCTTCAAGTCTGCGTATAATTATAGGGATGACGGACCTGCCGCGTTGAATCAATATTTCGCATGATATCTTGCGTACAAGCCTGTTGTTATGCGTTATGAGATTCACAAAGGCAAAGGTTACGAGTTTGCCCATTATCTCCATCATGCGCAAGATCTTTGTCAGTTCCTCTTTTGTGCCTTCTTCAAGTCTCTTTTCCATGCCAAGGATTATCTCCTCGACAAGGGAACTCCCTGTCTTTGAAAAATCAAAACCTTTCAGCGCTGCCTGCCCCAGTATTTCTTCAGCCGCTGTTATCGAACCCCTTTTGAGAAGTTCCGGCACAAGGTTAAGAAGCATCAATGCCTTGCCGTCAATATCTTCGCGGCTCTCCTCTTCCGCGAGCGCCACGATAAATTTTCTGGGATCCTTTATAAATATATCGGCCTCTGTCCGTCTCCTTATCTTTGCGCGCACATTTTCAGGCAGGTTGTCCGTTGTAAGTATCCCACTCTCAAAGCAGTCAAGCAGAAACTGCTCATCCATAAAACCGTAGCCTATTATCTTAAGCCCTATCTTTCTCGTAAGCTGCTCAAGAAATGTGAGCCTCGGCAGGATATTCTCATCCTGAAGCTTCTCATAAGACTTCTTCACCATGATGTAGAATTTCAGAAGCTCCGGAGCTGCCAGCAGCACATGCTCTTTATGCAAAAAATCTGTTACCCTGTCTTCAAACTCTTCTTTGCTTATGCCCGCAATGTCATTGGAGATAATGTCAAGATTGATGAGTATGTCCTTTATTATTGATGGGGCTTTTATCGGTCTTATAATATCGTCAAAGACCATATTCTTTATCTCCGCCTTCTTCTCCTCGCTTAGATTCTTGTAGAGCGGGATCAGGCTCAAATCTTTCTTTAAACGGGTTAACGATACCTCGACCCTCCACGGTAATTTCCTGTCCTTGCCGACAATGTCTATATTGAAGATAGTGGATACATTCAGGACGCCTTTGCTTATAAGCTCTATAGTGAGCTCTTCCTTTGAATCAGCGCTCTTTTCTTCCTGCCCCGGAGTTTCGCTCATTATGTCAATAAAGGTCTCAAATTCCTCTTCGGTGATGCCGGCCTTAATAGAGAAACTGGAGAGGTTCTTCCTGTCAAAGTAATCGAGGAATTTCGGGATAAACATTTCAGCCCTGCCCTTTAACATAAAACCTGAAAAGCTTATAGGCTCATCATAAATTCCGTCAATAATTACGTCCCTGCTCTCTTTTGACAGTTTTGTAATAAAGGTGATTTCCTTATGGCCTTTTATTGCGGCAAGCAGACTGTTGTAGAGCCCTTTTCTGGCTCTTGAGGTCTCGGGATGCCCTGGAGTGTAGTAACCTGTTTTGAGAAGCGCCTGAATGAATGAGAGGATAAAGACGGATAGATCTGAAGATTCGCCAAAGACCGGATTAGTCGGCTCATTGCTCATGGTTCATTGTATCATAATGGCGATAAGTTAAGACATTTGCGTTAATCGCTTGATACAGCCTGGCAAAGTTAATATAATAGTGGAGATATGACTAATAATAGAAAACATGAGAGACTCTCAAGCAAGGGATTGAATATCCATTGCAAAGTGCATTTTACAACGGAAATTGACCTTTTAAACATAAGCAACAGCGGAGCCCTGGTTAGTTTGGTAAAGCCTCTGCATATAGGACAAAGGTACACCCTCCACGTCAGGCATGATGAGAAGGAAATTTCTTTAACAGGCGTTGTGGTGTGGGAAAGGCTGGTGGGTTCCAAAACCAATGAGGATGGAGAGATTGTCCCGCTCTATAAAGCAGGCATAAAGTTTGACTCTATCCTGACCAAAAAAGGAACCGAGCTTATCGGTTTCATAGAGAACTCTTTTCTTCCAAAGGAATTTAAGTCGCGGTTAAGCGGGATCAGAGTCGAGGTCTCTGATTCTGAAAGCACTATCTCAGAGGAACATAAAAAATTTGATGTGCTTAAGATAAGTTCCAGCGGGCTTCTTATGGAAACATCCACTGAAATGACGATTGGAAGCAAGCATAATATGGAGATTAACCTGCAGGGAGAAAAAGAGCCCATTAAATTTCTGGGCAAGGTCGCCTCATCAAGAAAAATCCCCGGCAGAACCCCTGATGCATATGAAGCAGGCATAGAGATAGAAGAGATGAGCGAGGAACATAGAGCAAGGCTTGAAGAACTTATAGCCTCCCTCAAGGAGCCCGATAAAAAAGAGGATAAAAAATAATAAGACCGCTTACTATTTGCCGATGGCTTCCCGCGTTATTCTTTCCGCAGCCTGAAGTATGGAGTTTTTCTCACCTTCTGTACGCGCCTCTATATAAAATCTCACCTTCGGCTCCGTTCCTGACGGCCTAATCATTAGCCATGAGCCGTCATCAAAAACAAGCTTTGTGCCGTCAACCGTTATAACATTCTTTACAGTCTTCCGGCTTCCGCTTATATCAACAACCGCGCCCTCTTTGTACTTATCTCTGATAACTGAGAGCCTCTTTGTCAGTTCTTCACCTGCGAGCGATCTCTCCACTTCAATGCCTGAACGGGCAGGGTAGTAATGACCGAATTCATTCATGATGTCATTAAGATAAACGCTCAGGTTCTTTCCGGTCACAGCCGCCATCTCTATGGAAAGAAGAAGCCCGAATAAGGCATCCTTTTCGAGTGTATGATTGTAGCCTGATATCCCATCTGACTCTTCAAAGGCTACAATAGCCCTTTCATGAGAAGTGGCTAACATGTAAGGTCTGAAGTTCTTGAACCCGACCTTTGTCTCTCTGACAGAAAGATTCAGTTTTTCCGATATGGCATTTACAAGGTTGCTCGTCCCGACTGACTTGACGGCTACGCCGTTAAATCCCTTATGCACGTGCAGGAAATGGAGCGCCATAGCTCCGAAATAATTCATCGGTATCTGCGTGCTGCCGTCAGTAAATCGTATCCGGTCGCCGTCAGGGTCCATGATAACGCCAATCTTGAAAGAGGCGTTGCTCTTGCCTAAAACCTCTTCAACCCCCTTCATATTCTTTTCCGAAGGTTCAGGTGCCACGCCCCCGAAAAGAAGATCATCTTCTGTACGTAAGTAAACTATTTTGCTGTTAAGCCCGATAATTCTCTGTAAGCGTCCCCTTGTTGCTCCATGAACATTATCAATGCAGACAATGCAGTCTTCTTTAGCAATAAAATCGCGGATTCTTTCAATGTTCAGCGTTCTTCTTTCAGTTATATACTTTATATACAGTTCCGTGAGGTCTATCTTCTCAACATCATCGGGCTTAATCGAACTGATAATCAGAGACTCCTCCATCATTCTGTTGGATATCTCCTCTATTTTTGTTGTGATCTCCGAGCCGGCAGGCCCTCCGTCAGAAGGGTTGAATTTAAAACCGCCGTAATTGGCGGGATTATGGGAAGGAGTCAGGTTGATGGAGCATGCGGCATTTAGCATCTCGATGCCTGCAGAAAATTCAGGCGTGATCGCCTCTCCGGCATACCATGTCTTGATCCCTTCTTTCTGAAGAAGGCCTATGACCTCCATCGCAAACTCAGAGCCGAGGAAGCGGTTGTCATGCCCTACAATAACACCCCTTCTCCTTATCTCCTCAAAATCCGAGACCCCCATTGCCTTCGCAACAGAAGGGTCATTCTCCTTCAACATCTCGATAATCGCAGACGTAACAATCCTCACGTTGTTAAAAGTGAAGTCAGAGCCAAGCTCGCCTCTCCATCCTGATGTGCCGAAGACGATCTTTGCCGAAGCGGTATTTTCCCTGACAAACTTTTCAATAACCGGAAGCAGATGCCTGTTATTATTAACATCAGACATTATCGCCTTCCAACACGAAGCCGCGTCTTTAAATTCCTCTGTCACATTTTTCCTCTCTTATATTTATCTTTAATGTCCAATAGCAGACTTCCTGCTGGATTCATTATGTGACAATATTTGCTTCTCTTGCTCGACGTGCAATCAGCCAATGAATTAAAAATACAACAACATCTATAACAAGTATGATGGATGCTATAGTGAGGCTTTGGGTTCCGTCTCTTCTTTCGGACTTAATTGCCTGTGGATAGCTTGCCGTACGCTGTTTAGTTAAGTCTTCTTCAGATGGTCTTTGCAATTCTTTGTCTTTATTTTCATATTTGTCTTTATAACTATCCCAAAAAGCATCGTTGCTTTGATGACGATTGTATTCGTAAGAACTGAGGGTGAATTCAGGGTTTACGATACAAACGAGAGCATAGACTGTAACGCCAAGAGCTATAACAAAACATACAATCGTTGCGAAGCATACGGCTAACGCATAAACTTCAAGAATTGATTTCTTCAATTTACCCTCCTATTTTTTATAGATTAAGACAATTATAGTAGTAAGAAAAATGAAATACAACCATAAAATATAGCAATTTGGTTGCTTTGTTATCTTGAATGAATACAAACAGGGTCTGGTAATGATTCTCTTAATTTTCATCTCTTATCCGTCTTTATCTTAAGCGCTATGAGCAGAACAATCCCAACGGTAAATAGTATCCCGCCGGTCAGCGCCCAGACAGCGCCCGGCTCTCTGCTTATCTGAAGAAGAACCGCCTCGCTTGGAACAACCCTCATGTCCTTCAGATTTATGTTAAACCCCTTATAAAGGGAAGGGCTGTTCGGAGCTATCCTATCCTCTTTTACCATATCATTATTCAGATAATATTCTATCTTAACCGCCCAGTCATTTACATATCCTGAAGGGCTTAGCTGAATATCTATATCTTTGATAAGTATGCCGTTCGTCTCCGATATCTTCAAAAAAGTTCCCTCCCCTGCCGCAGCCATATGCTGAGAGCCTCCGAGCGCGCTTAAGAAGTGGGCAAGGAGCATGAAGAGAAAACCGACATGTATTATCTGAGGAGAGATCAGAAGGAGCCACTGCGTCACCTTCCTCTTTTTTATGACGGATTCGATGCTACAAAAGAGCGTATTGATGACAATTATCGAGAGTATCCCTATAGATAACCAGAGCCACCATGTAACGGATACAGGCTGTTCCATCAGCCATTGAAAAAACGATATTGAATGAATCGTCTGAAACTCGCGTCTGCCCGGCATGATAATCGCGCCTGCAAGGAATGCGGCGATAAGAAACACAGTGAACCATATGGTTGTATTCAGTGAAAAAAAGAATCCGGTTATATGTTTTAGCAATGTTTTCATGCCTTCTGTTTCTTGTTCTTTATCTTCTTCTTTTTGCTCCATTTTTAAACTTTAAAGGTTTGACCCCATGTCTTTTCTCCCTCTTGTTTTATAATGGCTTCCAATTCAGAGTCTTTTGGTCTGTAATAATACATTGCGAAAGCTGCGAATAAAGCAAAAAAATACAAATCGATTATTCTATTGCTAATAAGAGCAACCGCTAACCCAATTAATCCTACACTCCACGCCAATCCCAATGATACTATTATTAAAGTTTTGTATTTAGTATAGATAGGATATTGCACTTTTGATAAAATGACTTTCCGAAAAAAAAGAATGCCGATTAATATCAATATGGGAATTACATAGAAAAAGTATCGTAATTTTTGTATTGGTAAATTATCAGACATGTTCATCGGCTCATTTTTTATCATATATTGACCTAATAAAACAAAAATAACTAAGGAAATGAGCATTGCAATCCATATGATTTTAAGAATCGTTATACGCTTTTGTGGTGTTTCAGTTGACGTATACTTTATTTGTTTTAATTTCGTTCTTAGCACTTCCATATCTTGAGATTCATATTCAAATTTAACAACCTGTTTATCAATTAATGTGCCAAAGTTAAAATAAATATATGCATCTGAATCTCTGTAACTACGTAGCTCTCTAAAACTATATTTCTTTTGACTTCCTATTCTTTCATTTTTATACTTCCTAAACGAAATAAATTCATCCGATATTTCTAGCTCTTTCCGATTAGATAAAAGTTTAGCATCATTAAAAGTTGATTTTATAAAGTTTATAATTGAAAGTACTGATAAAGGAACGACAAAAAGCAAAGTGCCCATAATCGACACGCTATAAATAATGCAATAAACTATTACTATTAAGACCATAAATGCTGCTGCTTTGGCTTGTGTGATGTTTTTTCTTTTTATGCTTTGCGCTGTTTGCTTAATTATCATAATTATTCGGTTTGCCTAAGCCTAAAAACACATGGGATTAAATGACACCTCTCCATCCCATATCTCCTTACTTTACCCACACTGCTCCCTTAAGAGCAGCCTTTTAAAAACTGTGCGAGCTCTTAATGAGAAGGCTCACGCCAAGATATGTAAACATCACAACAGCAAAACCAGCAATGCCAAGTATCGCAAGCGGCTTCCCCGCCCACCACTGCTTGAACTGCGCATGAAGGTAAAGCGTATAAAAGAGCCACAAGATGCTTGTCCAGAGCTCCTTCGGCGTCCATAGCCAGTAAGTCCCCCACGCAAGATAAGCCCATATGCCGCCGAATATCATAGACATTGTAAAGAGGCAGTATCCTATGAGAATCGCCCTGTACCGCGGGCCTTCAAGGGAAGTATTCTCTTCTTTCAGATGGAGAAATGCCAATATTGCCGCGATCCCGAAGAGCGCATAAGAAAGAAAAGCCAGCACCACATGCGTCTCGAACCAGAAGGTTTTCAAGACTGGCGGTAAAGGTGAATTATGCTGTTTTGAGATGAGGGCGATGACTGTAAAGACCGCCGCTGACCCTGCTGATAGGCGCTGAAACTGAACGCGTTCTTTTAAAACCGCGGCAAACGGAATAGAGAACGCCGCGATAGATGCGGCAAGAAAAGTTATTGTATCATGCGGCCCGACAAGGGGCAGCCTCCCAAGATCAAGGCCTCTTGATATTATGTAAGCAGTTTGAACGGCAATGCCTATATACAGAAAATGCCTCTTCCAGAGGGCAAAGAGATAAAAACCAAAAGATATTATAAGCAGCAGCATAGATTATTCCCTTTAGCGATTGACTAAACAGACGTAACATTATAACAGATAACAGTCAATATCATAGACGCACTTTCTTTTCCGAAGGGTATTTTTTATGTTATGCTAACCATCATGTTTAACGGAAAACTTCGGCTTTTATTTCTCCTCGCTTTTCTTGCAACACTGAGTATTATTGCCCCTCATGAGAAGGCATTAGCGGAAGAAGGCTGCATAACAGCTCAGTGCCACTCAACGCTGTTAGGAGCAAAAAATATTCATCCTGCTGCTGAATCATGCGACAACTGTCATCAGTCTCAATTGACGCCACATCCTCAGGCAAAGATAAAGACCTTCAGGCTCAGTCAGGAGCCTCCTGATCTCTGCGCCACTTGTCACGAGCCGTTTGGGAAAAAAACTGATATTCATCCGCCTGTTAAAGACGGGATGTGCACATCATGCCATAACCCTCATGCGTCAGATGTGCCGAAGCTTCTGTTGCAGCCGGTAAACGACCTCTGTTTGACATGCCATTTTGAGATGAGTGAAATAATAGATAAATCAAAAACCGTCCATGCGCCGATAAAGACTGAAAAGGGGTGCGTTTCCTGTCATTCTCCTCATGAGAGCGACCATGATAAACTCTTACTGAAGACGGGAAAAGAACTTTGCCTGGAGTGCCATAAAAATATCATTAAAAAGAGTATGACCGTTCTCCACGGGCCGATCAACAGCGGGACATGCACTGCCTGTCATAATCCCCACGGCTCACCGGAAGCGCGGCTCCTGATCAAGTCATTTCCTTCAGATTTATATGTCCCTTACACTGAAACCACATACGAGCTCTGTTTCACCTGCCATAAAAGAGAACTCCTCAGTTCCCCGAACACTTCCTCGGCGACAGGTTTTAGGGACGGCGACGTAAACCTGCACTTTCTCCACGTGAACAGGGAAAAAGGAAGAAGCTGCAAGGTATGTCATGACCTGCATGGCAGTGCGCTTCCAAAATTAATTAATGCCACCACACCTTTTAGTCAATGGCAGCTTCCTTTGAATTTTGAGAAGACTGATACAGGGGGAAGCTGCACCCCCGGATGTCATAAAACATACTACTATGACAGGATTACCCCCGGAAAAGGGCCGTCAGCCGTAAAACCCGGAACAAAATAAAAGAGGTGGCAAAGACTAATATCTTACCAATTCATCCGCATTGTGGGATGGCATCGTTTACAATCATCCAGGGGAAAGGCGATACGGAGATGACAGATTGCGCAGGATTCCCCCTGTATCAAGTTATTCATCGTTAAATTTCTTGTGGTCTTCTTCTTTATATTGAATAGTTCCGGATGGCAGTTTGAACAATCTAGCCATTCCTCGTGCGTTTTATGAGGAAAGCTCGCAGAGGGGATACCTGACATTTCAGCCTTCAGCGTAAGGGTCTTATCAAACTCGATACGCCGGTCATTGGCTGAAAGACTATTCAGCGGTTTTATAAGCCCGTTATTCATTGCCTTTACCCAGTCTATCTCATTTCCGTATGTGATTCTTGGAAGTTTTTTCTGGAGTTCAAAAAACTTTGCCCTGTTGGGACTTGAGTCGGCATTGTGACATCTCCTGCAATTTTCTCCATCCTCGTCTTTCGGGCCAAAGGAAACCTTTCCGTTATGGCACGTTGCACAGTACTCACCTCTCATTTCTCCGTTGTTGCAGACAATGGGAGTATCGTTAGCCTTCATTGCGAAATCAAGTTCGTTATGGCAGACCCTGCAGGTGTATTTGACCCGGTGCACCCAATGGGAAAATATTACAGGTGTGTCTTTCTTCTCCGCTGACGACCTGTTTATGAGGACATCCCCGTATTCTGCGGGAGGCGCTAATGGAGGGAGTTTAAGCATACTGCCAGCGCATGAGAGGCCAGGAAACAAGAGTATAGTCAACACAAAAAACAGGCAACTTCTCATGGTTCAACTCCTTATCGCAGGCCTGCCTCAGTACGAGAGATCATTGTGTATCTTCCCGTGACAGACCAGGGTGCAGCCTCCTGAAAAAGTCCCTTTGTCTGTGAAGAACGGATATGGGCTCCCCTGTATCGGCATAACAATGCTTGTATCAAAGTTTATGAGATGCGTGTGGGAGCCGGTTTCCGGCATTGCTATGGAAGAACTCATATTAACGCCGTGCGGGTCGTGGCATGCGGAACATGGAGCGCCAATGGCGAGATGGCCGCTGTGTCCACCTCCTGTAACGGTCGTTCTCATAGTCGTATTTCGGAAACTCGCATCGCTTAAAATGCTTGTCTGGTTGTGGCACCGGTAACAGAGAGAGTAATTCTGATAGCTCTCCGGCGTATTGTCTGATGTCTCATACCTCTCCCTTAAGATCGGCGCAAATGACGAACCGTGAGGGCCTTTGGAGC
>JBFLVX010000060.1:0-12624 GCA_040758255.1 Nitrospirota bacterium | reverse complement strand
TATTTTTCTGACCTACCATATAATTCTTAAGGAGGAGATTATATGTTCTTTAGAGTTATCCCTTTAGCGCCGTGCCTGCTCTTCATTAAAAAACGCTGGAGCCTCATCGCCATACAGTTTGCAATATTAGGCAGAGGGGTATGGATAAGCACAATTGTTGATATTGCCAATGAAAGAATATTAATGGGAGAGACATGGGGCAAAATGGGGCAGTGATACTTGGAGTAGTCGCGCTCTTTACAGTGTTTTCAGGTTTGATACTTAATGTAAAAAAGGTGAAAGAGAAGTATCCGCCTAAACAGCTTAAATTATGATGTTAAGGCTTACTGCATCGTTCTCTGTTTGTAACAATCTAAATATAATCCACCTCCTCTTACATTGTTGCTATTGAATTATGCGCTTCTTATCTTCCGCGCCGTATTTGAAGATAATTATTCTGCACTTCTCACAATGATAACCATGAAGCCTCGGGCGTTTTAGCCAGAAGACAGTTCCGCTCAATCCGCTGAAGATAGTTGGGATGGCAACCGGCTGGTTAATATTTCTCCAATGAATACCGAATCCCATAGGAAGATAACCCTCTGTCATTTTGATGCCGCATTCTGGACAGTTGGGAGTCTCTTCCGATTTAATAGCAGTAGTTAATTGGCTTGAGCTTCCGGGCCCGGTTTTTTTATGCGAATGGCGGATAAAGAACAGCGAACCGAGGGCAAGCAGTAACATACCCGCGCTTAAGGCAAGACCTTTAATAAGTATTGACTGGCTTCCGGGCAGACTATAAGAAAGCTTGCATCTTTGAGGGCTTTCAGGCAGGAATGTTACGGGAATCCTTATCCCAAGAGGGGAATTATCATATAATCTCTGCGTTACGCCGAATTGGCATAAATTCTCCCTTCCTCCCTGACCTGAAAGTTTTACTATAAATACGTGTTCATCAGAGGGTTTCGTCTGCTGTGTCCAGATTAATTTGCCGTTTACAAGAATGCCTTTTTTATAAATTTGTGCATTCTCAGCAACACCTTCTCTCAATAAAGCACGGTTGAGTAGAAAATCCGATCCATACTTTAGGGGAAACCAGAGAGCTATTAGAGTAATCAGGATTACCAACGAGAGCGGGAACCAAATCCCCTTTTTAAGATTGCTCATGCTTAATTATAACAGCCTGGCTAAAACTTTTTCGCCCTTGTTAACTCTCTCTTTATCTTCAGGGAGGATGATAAGGCTGTCCGCCTTAGCCATAGAACTGAGTATGCCTGACCCCTGAGGCCCGGTTGTCTTTGTGATATAGCCGCCGTCTTCCCAGCGTGTCTGAGCCCTTATAAAGAACTTCAGCCCCCTCTTCTTCTTGATATCCTCTTCCAGCAGAGCCTCAACTTCTCTTCTGTCATCGCTTATCCGACCCAACATCCTCAGGATAGCAGGCCTCACAAATACCTCAAAGCCGATCATAGTTGAGACAGGATTGCCGGGCAGTCCAAAAAACGGCTTGCCGTCAATAATACCGAAGAGGTTCGGTTTCCCGGGCCTCATCGCAACCTTCCAGAACTTGAACTCCATCCCCATATCAATCATCACATCCTTGACATAGTCATACTCTCCCATAGAGACTCCGCCGGATGTAATGATGATGTCGCAATCAAGACAGGATCGTAATTTTGCCTTCAACCCCTCTTTATTATCGCTCGCCACCCCTTTATTAAAAGGAATTCCGCCGCATGCTAAAACCTGGGCATGCAAAGAATAGGCGTTTGAATTGCGCACCTTGCCGGGTTTCATATCCTCGTCAATGCTGATAACTTCGTCCCCGGTGGCAAGTATCGCAACCCTCGGTCTCCTTGCTACATTTACTTCAGGAACACCAAGCGAAGCAAGCATCCCGATGTGGCCTTCCCTGAGCAACGTCCCTTTGCTTATTACCAAAGCGCCCTTCTTAATATCTTCTCCTGCAAGTCTTATATTATCGCCCTCCTCCGCCTCTTCAAAGATTTCAACATTTCCGCCATCCATCTTTGTATCCTCAACCATAACAACAGCATCAGCGCCTTGAGGTATGGGTGCGCCTGTCATTATCTTTACAGCCTCTCCTTTTTCTACTTTTGCTGAGGTATCCCCTCCGGCCCTGAATTCACCAATAACTTTCAGCTTTGCGCCTTTATCGGTAGAAGCGCCTTTTGTATCAGCAGACTTCACAGCATAACCGTCCATTGCAGAGTAATCAAAGGCCGGAATATTACAATCGCTGTGAATATCTTCCGCCAGCGTTCTGCCGAACGAATCAATAATACCTGCCTTTTCAGCTTCAATTCTCTGAACCGATTCAAGGACAATATTTAATGCCTCTTCTACCTTTATCATATCTGCCCCGCTCCTTTAAGATACTTAATATGCCTTTTGTAAAATCTGAAGTCATCAATATCATCCACATCATACCAAAAAGGAAGAAGAGAGAACTTGATTTTACCTGCGTGCAACTTGTCGAGGGTTTTATTCAGAACTTCCGATGAATCCCACGGGATGCCACTAAAGATACTTTTGTACATTTTTTTTGTGCCGACAAGATAGTAGCCGCCGTCGGTGCAAGGGCCAAATACAACATCATGCCTCTCTAATTCCTGAAACGCCTTCTTTATATATTCAACCGGAATAGTCGGGCTGTCGCTGCCGATTATGACAACCTTTTCGTAGCCTTCCTTGAAGCGGTCATTAAAGGCGTTTATGAACTTCTCTCCGAGATCCGCTCCTCTCTGGTTAAATGCGCCTTTAAATTTATGCTGTTTGAGAAGCTCTATAAAGAAGGGATCATCTGCTGTGGGGAAACTTCCAAGGAACTTGTCAACGCCTTTCAGACTGTCACATCTCTTAAATATCTCGCCAACAAAAGACTTATAAAGCTTAAGCGTTTCCTCCTTACCAAGGTCTCTCATAAGCCTTGTCTTGACCTTTCCGATCTCAGGCGTCCTCGCAAAAACGATAAATGCTTTCTTCATAATAATTTTAAGCGGTAAATTTAAGGAGATAACGTAGTGTAATTAATATAGGTGAGGGATTTCAAATAATCTGAATCAAAAACATTGCGGGGCTAAGGCCCGAAGACCCGAAGTCTCTTCCCCTGTCGTTTCAATCTGCGCTCCCGCTTCCTTGACTCATCAAAATACATCTCCTCCTCTTCAGGATAGAGTTCGAAAATCTCTTGCCAGAATTTAATGACATTGGATATATAAAGCGGATCATAGGTCTTTTCAGGTTTGCCGATGAGGGGACATTCGGCTTTGTGCGTGTTGGCATAAGCCAAACCAATTATATCTCCATCTTTGTTCAGATGCGGCTCAAACGGAAATGTCATGCAGTTCAGAGAACGTTTAGACCTTATACAATCTTCGGGTCCGGGGCATTTAGAGAATACATAGTACGGCTCGGATTCCTCAATGAACTTCCGTATCTCTTTCGTCTTCGGAGGCATCTTCTTCCAGAACTTCCCGTTTCCCTGATGCCATTTATACTCTTCGTAAAAGAGTATCGGCACTACAGACTCATTTTCGCAGCAATACGGCATGCCGCCGTTCTTCGGCGCGCATAACTTGCCGCAGTCAAAATCAATCATCTTAACAGACAATAGACGGTAAAACCGTTTCAGCTTCTTATCTGTGATTCGTGTTTTCATCTTTTTGTAGGGTAAATGCTTTTCCGGGGACATTATTTACGCAGCTTTCAAAGACTTTAGTGATATTAAACGCTCCCTGATGTTTCCTGGGGAGGAGACTGCTTCTCTTTATAGAATAGAAACCTGTTGCAGTAAAAGCATTTCATAATCTTGTCATTCATTCGTATCTCATTAAAAAGCTGAGGAGGAATGTTTTTATTGCATCCAAGGCATATCCCGTTCTCTGCCTGGGCAATCGCAAGCCCTCCGAATTTCTTCAGCTTTTCCATATACTCATGATAGACATCTTCTTCTATCCCTGAAACTATATTCTTTCTTTCTGCCTTGTGTAATCCAATTTCCCTGTTCAGCTTCTCCTTTTCATCTTCCAATGCCTTTTCATGTTTTTTCAATTCATCTTCAGCCTGTTTAACCTTCGCCTCTTCTTTACCAAGGTCGCCTTTGATAGCTTCCATCTCTTCCATTACGGAAAGCGTCTCATCCTCGACATGGTATTTGCCCTTCTCAAATGTTTCTATCTCCTTGAGATGCGCCTCATATTCTTTGTTTGTCTTAATGCTGCTGCTCCTGGCTTTTAATTTATTTATCTTATCCTCAATATCTTCCAGTTCCCGGTCCTTATCCTTCTTATCTTTCTTCAGTTTTTCATTCTTTGCCTGTAATGTCTGCAATAAGGCGTTCGCCGCCTTAAGCAAAGCCTTTGGTTCTTCTAACTGATTATGAAGCATTTCAATCCTGTCAGCCAGGGCGAGTATGGATGAGTCAATCTGTTGGAGGGATATTAGAAGTTTTAACTGTTCATTCAATTTTCAACTCCGGGTTAAGAAGTGGTGGGCCCACCAGGACTCGAACCTGGGACCAACCGGTTATGAGCCGGTAGCTCTACCAACTGAGCTATGGGCCCTGCTCAAATGGTTATCAATTTTGGCTTTATATGATAATACAGTTAGAAAAGTAACGCAAGCGGCATTTTCATTATAAAAGAAAACTCCGGCTATTCAGGGCAAAAACAAGCCTTCATTCACTGAAACTCTTGTTGAAGTTTTTTATCTTATTGGACATAATATCAATGTGCAATCCACCTTCCAGAAAGTCCATTCCGAAATTCAAAGGGGCATGCGGCTCGCCAGATGCAGAAAATGCGGCTGCATGAAGGGAACCCTTGAGAACCTTAAGGCCTCTCTTCCGTCGCTGAAGATGAAAGAGGCAAAAGACCTGCTCAAAAATGTAAACATATGGATGAAAGAGCTTGAACCGCTTGCTTATCCGTGCTTTGGCTGTAAGTACTGCATACCTCCTGAAGCCATGACCATGCTGACCAAGAAATATCCGGAACTGGCATCATCCACTCTTTCAAGCTGCGGGATCAAGGTAAAAACAGACTCATGGCCGCCTGTTGAAGGAGAGTATACTGTGCTGGACAAGTCAGCTCCTGTGGCAGTCTCAACGCTTGGAAGCCTGAAGCTTGAGGAAAAGCTGGCAAAATTAAAACCCGCCGGGCTCTGTATCATCGGCAAAACCGAGACAGAGAATATCGGCATTGATAAGATCATCAAGAATGTCATCTCAAATCCTGCGATAAGTTACTTAATTATAGGCGGCAAAGACTCAGCAGGGCATAAAAGCGGACAGACGCTTCTATCTCTCTGGGAAAACGGGGTGGATAAGGATATGCGTGTTATCGGCTCTGAAGGCAGGAGGCCGATACTCAAGAATGTCTCTAAGGCAGATGTCGAGGCTTTCCGCAAACAGGTGCGAGTTGAAGATATGTCAGGCTCTGAAAATACCGGCGCATTGGTTAAAAAGATCAGCGAACTTGCCAAAAAAGCACCCTCTGTCAAACCTGCTGTAAGCTGCGGCTGCAGCGATGAGACATGTATCCCGGTTGTGCAGCCCATTTCGTTTGGAGCTACAATAAAGACGGGCATATCCATCCCTCTTGTTCATGCAGCTCCGCCAAAGATCAAGGCTGATAAATACGGCAAGGCAGTTAAGCTCGACAAGGCGGGTTACTTCGTGATCATCCCGTCCAAAAAGACCGGCAATATTCTGGTTGAACACTATTCCTATGACAATAAACTGCTTAGAAAGATAGAAGGCAAAAAGAGCCGGGACATCTATTTTACGATCATTGAGAATAACTGGGTATCAGAATTAAGCCACGCCGCGTACTTGGGCAAAGAACTTGCGCGCGCAGAACTCTCCATAAAGAAAAATCTTAAATTCGTTCAGGACGGCGCCTGATGGGAAGGGTTATAGCGATAGCAAACCAGAAAGGCGGCGTCGGGAAGACCACCACAGCCGTAAATATTGCTGCCTCGCTTGCCGCTGCCATGAAGCGCATCCTGCTTATTGATACAGACCCGCAGGGCAACTCAACAAGCGGACTCGGCATTGACAGGGAAGCCCTTGGCGGAAGCCTTTACGACTTATACAGCGCAAAGATGGGGGTTGAAGAGATAATTCAGCAGACCATGTTTGACCACCTTAAGCTCATCTCTTCAAACATAGACCTCATCGGCGCGGAACTTGAGCTCGCCTCTAAAGAAGGCCGGGAGACCATGCTTAAAGAAGCGCTTGCGCCAATAAAAGATCAGTACGATTATATATTCATAGACTGCCCCCCGTCACTCAGCCTGCTTACTCTGAACGCGCTTGTTGCCGCGGACAGCCTCCTCATCCCCATGCAGTGTGAATATTACGCGCTTGAAGGGATCGGCTCGCTACTGAGGACGCTTGATCTTATCAGGGGTTCTTTCAACCCCTCACTTGAAATAGAAGGTATCCTGCTGACCATGTTTGATGGAAGAAACACTCTCGCCAATCAGGTCTCTGATGAATTAAAAAAACACTTTGGAGACAAGGTCTACAAGACAATAATCCCAAGGAATGTCACCCTTGCTGAAGCGCCAAGTCACGGCAAACCTGCTATACTATACGACATCCGTTCAAGAGGCGCAATGAGCTATATTGAACTTGCAAAGGAGATAATCGGCAATGAAAACGGCGCTGGGTAAGGGACTTTCAGCCCTTATCCCTGAGAAAGAGAGAGCGGCAGGCCTAAACGAACTTGATATAAACAAGATCGTTCCAAGCGAAAACCAGCCGAGAAGGATATTTAACGATGCCGCCCTGCAGGAACTTGTCGCCTCCATAAAAGAGCATGGCGTTATACAGCCTGTAATTGTAAGGAAGACCGCGGGCAACCTCTTTCAGTTGATCGCCGGGGAACGGAGATGGAGGGCGTCCAAAATAGCCGGTCTGGCCACACTTCCTGCAATTGTAAAAGAGGCTGCTCCGGCAGAAGCGCTGGAACTTGCGCTGATTGAGAATATACAGAGAGAAGACCTGAACCCGATTGAGACTGCGGAGGCGTTTCACAGGCTCATTCAGGACTTTAACCTTACGCAAGACGACCTCTCAAAAAAGGTCGGCAAAGACCGGGCTACTGTAAGCAATTATCTGAGGATACTCAAACTCCCTTCTGATATAAGGACATGGCTTGCGGAAGGTGCTTTAAGCATAGGGCATGCAAAGGCGCTGCTTCAGATTGAAGACTCAACACTCCAGATCAACGCGGCGCGCAAGGTCCTCAAAAGCGGATTAAGCGTAAGAGAGACCGAGGCATTAAGCAAGAAATTATCCGTGAAGATCTCCACCCGCAAGGGACATGCAAGCAAAGACCCCCAGATAGCCTCTCTTGAAGAGAAGCTCATGCACAGCCTCGGCACAAAGGTGCGCCTTATTCACAAAGGGAAAAAAGGCGGGAAGATAGAGATTGATTACTTCTCGCTTGAGGAACTGGACAGGCTTCTGGAGATATTAGCGCCTTAAACGCAGGTTATTTCTTACCGTCTTCCATATAAGATCTTCGCTCTTAACGCTATCTCCACCAAGGGTCATAGTACCAGGGGTTGTAATACCATGGATCATAATACCGGTGAGATGGATAAAACGAGGGGTACGGGTACGGCGGAGCCATTATAAAATAGTATTCAGCCCTTTCCTCCCATAAATACAGTTCCTTTATTTCAAAGAGAGGGTAGGTATATTCCATATCATCTATCTTTCCTTGACGCACTTCGAGAAATTCTCCGGCAATAGTTATCTCCCTGTTTTTGCTGTAGATCATTGGTTCCAGCAATCCCTTGTCCTTTGGGTAAAGAGCCAGAAACCTGCTGCCTCCTCTCACGTCCTTCAGAAAACCCATGGCATCAACCGGCACATAAATCGCCTCAATCATAGAGCCTGCTTCAGTCGCCTTTGTATTGACGATTATCCCGCCCATGATAAAGAGCTTACCCTTGTACATATCAGGGTCTTCCGCAATGACAGAAGCCCGCATATCAAAAATGCCCTTGCTCAAAAGTTCATTATGCAGAACAGGGGCGCAGGATGAGAGCATGGCAAATGCGAGGATTATGAGGAGCGTTCTCTTCATGTCTTATTTTACTTCATAACAGAAAATAGTTAAAGAGCGATTGCTCATAATTTCATATCCCTGTCAATCATCGGCTTAAACGGCTTCGGCTCGTGGTTGATGAACTCGTTGAACTGCGTCAGAAAATCGATCACGCGATCCATGTCAACCTTGCCGTCAACCAACACCGGATTATACCGGTGAGAAGAAAGGTATTCCATGTCTTTCCGCAAGGAAGATGATGCGGCAAGTCTCAGCATCTCCTCTTTTTCCTGTTTACTGATTGCCGCCATATTTCTTCCTCAGTTCCTTGAAGATATCATGGAGTCCGAATAATACAAAGTATTCCTCAATCATAGACCAGTCAATGGTTGACTTATGGGTGTTTATCAGATTCTCTATGTCGGCTAAATCAACGGTTATACGCTCTCTATTATTCGCGATAGCCTGCGCCTTAAACCCTATCATGTCTTCGATTTTCAATACCTTTACGGACATTGTTTTGCCAAGCATTTTCCTCTCTTCGGCCCTTTGGAGCATGCTGAGGGACGGGGTCCTGAAGGCATGAAGGAAATCAACCTCTCCGAACACCTGCAGAGGAGATACATACTGTGAGACATTTTCCGTCCGGTGCCTGCATTCGTAGCTCAAACTCCACATGATTGCATCCACCTTTTCCATATCATCCCGGAGTACAAGAAAATCAATATCTACTGTCGCCCTCGGCGCTCCCCATGCACCCATTGCAAATCCGCCCATAAGGGCATAACTGATATTCTGCTCCCTGAAGGCTGTCAGAAGTTTTTCAAGAACAAGCTTAAAGTCCATGTCCTATTGTACCACCTCTATCACCACCCGGTTGAAGGGAAGGAGACCTCAAGTTGCCGACTACTTCTTTTTCTCAACCTTCTTCGCCTTTTTAAGCACTTCACGCACCATCTTCTTCTTGTAAACTTTCAGCTTGGCTGTGAGCGCGGGATTGCCGGACTGAAGCACCTGAGCCGCGAATATGGCGGCATTTTTTGCGCCTGCATTCCCCACAGCCATTGTAGCAACCGGTATGCCGGGCGGCATCTGCACAGTAGAATAAAGCGCGTCAACGCCCTTTAGAGGCGATGAGTCTATCGGGACGCCTATTACAGGAAGCGTTGTATGAGCGGCTATGACACCCGCAAGGTGAGCTGCACTGCCCGCGCCTGCAATGATCACCTGCACGCCTTCAGCTTCAGCCTCCATAGCAAGCTTCACTGTCCTGTCAGGCGTTCTGTGCGCTGAGGCAACAGTCATCTTATACGGGATTTTAAATTCCTTTAAAAGTTTTGAAGTCTGCTCCATGACTGGCAGATCTGAATCGCTGCCCATGATTATCAATACTTTTGGTTTCATAGCATCTCCTGTTTTGTTAATAAACTGCTTTTTTGCTTTCCCTGACTACTTACTACTCTCTTTTTATCGCCCTGTCGCCTATATCTTTCCTGTAGTGCATTCCTTCAAAGTGTATCTTCTCAATGGCTTTATAAGCATTTTCTTTGGCAGTCTTTATATCGCTGCCGAGAGCTGTCACGCCAAGCACCCTGCCGCCCGCTGTGATAAACTCTCCATTGTCATTCGCTGCTGTTCCGGAATGAAAGACAACAGCATCGCCGCGTCCGCTAAAGGCATCGAGCCCCTTGATCGTCCTGCCTTTCTCATAAGATGCCGGATAACCCTTGGATGAGATCACCACGCAGAGCGATGCCTCCTCTCTCCATGAAAGCTTCATCTCACTGAGCCTTCCCTCTGCTGTAGCCCTCATCAGGTCAAAGAGATCATTCTTTAACCGCATAAGAATGGGCTGTGCCTCAGGGTCTCCGAAGCGGCAGTTAAACTCAAGCACATAGGGTTTGCCGTCGCAGATCATTAGCCCCGCGTAAAGCACTCCCCTGAAATTTATCTGTTCTCTTACAAGGCCTTTCATAATAGGGTTCATTATGGAGACCATTATCTCTTCTTCAAGCTCTTTTGTCACCACAGGCGCGGGACTGTAAGCGCCCATCCCGCCTGTATTAGGCCCCTCATCATTATCAAATATCCTCTTATGGTCCTGCGAAGACGCAAGCGGCAGTATCGTCTCCCCGTCTATCAAGACCATGAAGGACGCCTCTTCACCCTTTAAACACTGCTCAATAATTACCTTATCGCCCGCATCGCCAAACGCCCTCTCCTTCATTATGAGATTCAGCGCATTTATGGCTTCTTCCGCGGTCTCCGTAACAAAGACCCCCTTGCCTGCCGCAAGCCCGTCAGCCTTTATAACAAGAGGGGCTCCCTTGAGCCGTATGTATTCCTCGGCCTGATGATATGAAGTGAATGATTTGTATTCCGCGGTAGGGATGCCGTACTGAAGCATAAACTCCTTTGCAAATACCTTGCTGCCTTCAAGCCTGGAGGCAGCGGCATTGACGCCAAAGATCATGCGCCCTTCTTTTATAAATGCATCGGTTATGCCCTTTGTCAGCGGGGCCTCAGGCCCTACAACGGTCAGGTCTATGCCTTCATACTTCGCAAAGTTAAGCAAGGAGTCAACGTCATCAGCCTTTATATCAATGCACTTTGCCAGCCTGGCAATGCCCGCGTTGCCCGGAGCGCAGAAGATTTTAGTTACCCTTGAACTCTGGGAAAGCTTCCATACAAAGGCGTGCTCCCTGCCGCCGCTTCCTACTACAAGAACCTTCAAATGAACCCCCAAAATAAAAATTAGAACTAAGAACTGGGAACTGAGAAGTAAGACTTAAGAACTTAAAGGGTTAATAATTTTTAGTTCCTATTTCCCAGTTCTAAATTATCCTTAATGCCTGAAATGCCTCATGCCTGTAAATATCATCGCCACGTTATGCTCGTCAGCCGCGGCAATTGTGTCGCTGTCCTTTATCGAACCGCCGGGCTGTATGATCGCGGTTGCGCCAGCCTGCGCTGCAACGTCTATCCCGTCCCTTGCCGGGAAAAATGCATCAGACGCAACAGCAGAGCCTTTGAGCTGGATATTGTAATTGCCCGCCTTCATCACGGCGAGCCGTGCGGAATCAACCCTGCTCGTCTGTCCGCAGCCTATGCCGAGGGTCTGATCCTTTGAGGCGTAAATTATAGCATTTGATTTCATATGCTTGCAGACCCTCCACGCAAATGCCATTGCAGCGTACTCTTCATCAGTCGGTCCCCTCTTTGTTACAACTTTGCAGGATTTCAGTTCATTGATCATACCGGCGTCCCTCTCCTGCAAAAGGAGTCCGCCCTGTATCTTCCTCATCTCAAAACCCGTGACATCCTTTGATATATCAAGCTCAAGAAGCCTGATATTCGGCTTTGTGCTTATCAATTTCAATGCCGCGTCATCAAAGCCCGGTGCGATTATTATCTCGATAAAGAGGCT
This sequence comes from Nitrospirota bacterium, assembly GCA_040758255.1. Lineage (GTDB taxonomy): Bacteria > Nitrospirota > Thermodesulfovibrionia > UBA6902 > UBA6902 > JACRPZ01. Next base: position 1,134 of record JBFLVX010000060.1, on the reverse strand, counting down.
GAGTATCTCTTTTGCGGTTGCCTCGTCAACCCTTCGGTTAAGCGAAATTACTCCTCCAAATGCTGAGACAGGATCTGTCTCAAACGCCTTTCTGTACGCTTCGCTGAGCGTGTCAGCGGAAGCAACGCCGCATGGATTGTTATGCTTAACTATCACAGCGGTCGGGCGTTCATTGAACTCCTTTGCAAGGTCTATGACCGCGCTTGAATCAAGGTAGTTATTAAATGACATCTCCTTGCCCTGAAGTATCTTCGCGTCAACAAGCGAGAGTCCGCTGTAGAGAGGTTCCCTGTAAACAGCCGCCTTCTGGTGCGGGTTCTCACCGTATCTCACATCAGAGATCTTTCTGTAGCTCTTATTAAAATTCTGCGGAAATATCTCAGACTGTTCACCCTGGCTGTTAAGGTAATTGGATATGAGCGTGTCATACTGCGCTGTGTGTGAGAATACTTTCTTGGCAAGATAAAATTTTGTTTCATAACTTACCCCGCCGCTGCCTGACTTCATCTCATCAAGCACCTTTGAGTAATCAGCCGGATCAACAATAACCGCCACATCCCTGAAATTCTTTGAAGCAGCCCTTATCATTGTGGGCCCGCCGATATCTATATTCTCAATTGCGGTCTCAAGTGACACGCCGGGCTTTGACACAGTCTGCTCAAAAGGATAGAGGTTCACAACGACCATGTCTATGGATGAAATGCCGTGCTTCTCTATCTCCTCCTTGTCCTTTGCATTGTCCCTTCTCCAAAGTAGTCCGCCGTGTATCTTAGGATGGAGCGTCTTAAGCCTGCCGTCCATCATCTCAGGAAATCCCGTATGCTCGGAGACATCCTTCACCTTTATCCCTGCGTCATTTAAAGTCTTTGCTGTGCCGCCTGTTGAGAGTATCTCAACTCCGAGACCGCTTAACTCCTTTGCAAATTCAACAATGCCCTTCTTGTCCGAGACGCTTATAAGCGCCCTCTTGATTGCCGCCATTTATTACTTCCTCCTTAATTAATTTGGGTAATTATAAAACATTTGGCACCAAATTATACTGGTGTCAATGGATATAAAAACATTCGAGTCCCTATGTAAAACCGAGAACAAAGCGCGTCTTTTTTTCAAGAAAAAGTGCTGGAAAAAACGCAA
>JBFLVX010000059.1:0-12775 GCA_040758255.1 Nitrospirota bacterium | reverse complement strand
AACTTAAAATAATCATAGCCAGAAGGCAGAGACAAAGGCACAAAGAAGAAAAAGGTCTGTGGCTAACAAAGGGAGAGAGAAGTTTGATCGCTTCATTAAAAGGCGTAGTTCTAAGCAAAAAGCCTGACAGGATTATTGTGGAAGTAGCCGGCGTAGGCTACAGCGTTGCCGTCCCTCTGCGAAGTCTTGGCGATATACCCGGAGAAGGTAACGCGGTCTTTATCTACACATATACGCACGTAAGAGAAGACGCTTTGCAGCTCTTCGGGTTCCCTTCAGAAGATGAACGCAGGGTCTTTGCAACACTACTTGGAGTTACTGGCGTAGGGCCTAAACTTGCCCTTGCGATCCTCTCAGGAATGCCGGTGGAACGATTTGTTGAGGCGGTTTACAGTGAAGATGTTGTATTGCTTTCAAGCATCCCCGGACTGGGTAAGAAAACAGCCGCCCGCTTAGTGCTGGAGCTTAAAGGGAAACTGCAATCCATTAAGGGGGTGGCGGATTCCTTCTCTCAAACAGGGATAGCGGGCGATTCCATATCAGCCCTTGTCAATTTGGGTTACAAGAGACATCTGTCTGAAAAGGCGGTTGAGACAGCCTTGAAGAACGGGGCGGCGGTGATTGAAGAAATAATTAAGGAGGCATTAAAAAGCCTTACGGATAAATAGGCGGCTGTCATAAAAATCATGATAGATTTACCTGAAAGAGAGATCACTCCTGAGCTTAAAGATGATGATACAGGCTTTGAGCTGAGCATCAGGCCAAAAACTTTTGAAGAGTTTGTCGGGCAGGAGAAGATAAAGGAGAATCTCAAGATCTTCATTCAAGCGGCTAAGCAGAGAAGAGAGGCGCTTGACCACGTGCTCTTCTGCGGCCCCCCCGGATTAGGGAAGACAACTCTCGCCAATATAATCGCTTCAGAATTGGGCGTAGATATCAAGGTTACATCAGGCCCTGTGCTTGAGAGGCCCGGCGATCTGGTGGCGATACTTACAAATCTCGGGGCTATGGACATACTCTTTATTGATGAGATCCACAGGCTTCCGAGAATAGCAGAGGAGGTGCTTTACCCGGCGATGGAGGATTACCAGCTCGATATTATTATCGGGCAGGGGCCGAGCGCGAGGACGCTCAAGCTGAACCTTCCGAGATTTACGCTCATCGGCGCGACAACGAGAACAGGGCTTCTGACGTCCCCTCTCAGAGACAGGTTCGGGGTAATAAACAGGCTCGATTTTTATATTCCTGAAGAGCTTGTAAAGATACTCTCACGTTCCGCGAAGATATTAAATGTCGAGCTTAAGAGAGAAGCAGCCCTTGAGATCGCCGGAAGGTCAAGAGGTACGCCAAGGATCGCCAACCGCCTGCTCAGGCGTATCAGGGATTTTGCTCAGGTCAAAGGAGACGGAACGATAAATCTGGAGATAGCAGATGATGCGCTGTCAGCAATGGAGGTTGATAAGATGGGGTTTGACAATATGGACAGGAAGCTCATGCTCACAATAATTGAAAAATACAGCGGCGGCCCTGTCGGCATAGAGACGCTTGCGGCCTCAATACAGGATGAGAAGAATACGATAGAGGATGTCTATGAACCATACCTTCTGCAGGCGGGCTTTATCGAAAGGACCCCGAGGGGGCGCATGGCAACAAGGCTCGCGTATGAACACTTTGGGATCAAGAAACCAAACGGATTGTTTTAGGCACAAAGGCACATAGTAACAAAGGGACAAAGTGAACAAAAAGATAAAATTCTATTTAATGTCTTTAAACTTTGTGCCTCTGTGCCTTTGTGCCTGAATTTATGAAAATTCTGCTTCACATATGCTGTGGCAATTGCGCTGTTTACCCTTTCAAACTGTTAAAAGAAGAGGGGCATGATTATACAGGCTTCTGGTTCAATCCTAACATCCATCCATATGAGGAATACAGCTTAAGGCTTGATTCGCTGAAAGAGCTTGCAGAGAGATGGTTTATTGAAATGCATTACACTGAAGACTATAATCCGGCAGAATATTTCAGAATGTTCGGGATTGAGGATTTAAACGGGGCCGGTCGCATTGAGGCGGTCAGCAAGCCTGAACGCTGTAAGTTGTGCTATAAAATGAGGCTTGAGAAGACCGCTGAAAAGGCTTCTCAAAACGGTTTTGATGCCTTCTCGACAACCCTGCTGATAAGCCCGTATCAGGACTTTGAACAGATTGCCGCAACAGGAAAAGAACTGGCTGATAAATATAATATCCTTTTCCATATCAAAGATTTCAGGCCGCATTTCAGAGAGTCGCAGGCTATGGGCAAAGAGCTTGGCCTTTACAGGCAGAAATACTGCGGCTGCATCTTCAGCAGGGAAGAGAGAAGAAGGGGGAAGAAGTTAGTAGCAAGTAGTTAAGGAACGCATGCAATACGCGGCAAAATTCTTAATAGCCATCGGCCTGACTATTGCGGGGATCGGTGCAATCCTCTTGATCTTCAAGAATGTAGATATCCCTTTTTTAGGGAAACTGCCGGGCGACATAATTATCAAGAAGAAGGACTTTATCATTTATATACCTATCGCAACCAGCATACTGCTGAGCATTATATTGAGCCTCATTATGTATTTCATGACAAGAAGATGAAACGCTTTATATGCCTGATAATATTTGCATCTCTCTTTCTTCTCTGCGGGATTCCGCGGGCTGATGATAATATCAGGGTCTTGATGCTCGACAGCCCTGACTCCCCGCTTCCCTCTGAAAAGACCGAGAGTCTTGGAAAGTTAAACGGAAAGCTCTTCTTCAAGGGGGAGGCTTATTCCGGATTGCTTGATGTAAGGAGGGATGAGAAGGGGCTATACATTATTAACGATCTCTCTTTCGAGAAATATATTGAAGGGGTAGTGGCTTCTGAAAGCGGAGCGGGATGGGAGGTGGAGGCGTTAAAGGCTCAGGCCGTCATATCGAGAACATACGCCCTCTTTCATAAAGGCCTTAACAAAGAAAAAGAATATGACCTCACATCGAGTGTGCTTCATCAGGTATTTAAGGAGAATAATATCAATCCTCAAATTACCCGTGCTGTAAAGGAAACAGGGGGAGAGATTTTAATTTATGAAGGCGCGCCGATAGAGACACTATACCATTCAATATGTCTTGGGAAGACAGAACTCCCTGAAGAGGTGTGGGGCGGCAGCTATCCTTACCTGAAATCAGTTGACTGCAACGCAAAAAACACCCCTTACGATAACTGGAAGAGAGAGTTCACGCTTGACGAGATAGGAAAGGCGGCCGGTATAAACAGCGGCATAAAAGATATCACTATAGCATCATACACATCCACGGGAAGAGTGAAGACGCTGAAAATAACCACGGATACTGCGGGAACGGAATTGGAGATCAAGGCAACAGATCTCAGAAAGCACCTTGGATATAAAACACTTCCAAGCACCGACTTTTCTCTCACTAAAGTAGCTGAAGGGATGCCGGATGGTCAGGCAGGCGTGACATTTGAAGGCAAGGGATGGGGGCATGGGGTCGGATTATGCCAGTGGGGAGCAATTGAAATGGCAAGAGAAGGGAAGAACTACAAAGAAATCCTTGCTCACTATTATCCGGGGACAAAAATAGAAAAGCAGACAATGGGTGACTGATTAGCACTTTGATTTATGCAAGAAATTGAAATCAGTAAAATAATCCGCTCAAGAAGAAGAACTATTGCGCTTGTAGTGACGCACGATGCAATGCTGGTTATCCGCTCTCCGCTTAAAACCCCGGTTTACTATCTGAAAAATCTGGTCAATAAAAAACGAGACTGGATTAAAGCAAAGATGCGGGAGATGCAGAGCAAACCCAAGCCAAAAGCCAAAGAATTTGTAAATGGGGAGGCGTTCCTTTATCTTGGCAAGAGTTATAAATTGAAGATTGTAGATGATATTGTTGGTGATATTGAGCTTAGAGATAATCTGCTTTTGTCACAGGAGAAAATGTCTTGCGCAAAAGATGTTTTGATAAATTGGTACAAATCAGAAGCGAAAAAGAAGATAAGAGAGCGCTGTGGGTGGTATTCAGGACTTACCGGATACAAGCCGCGCTCAATAAAAATCACAAGTGCTCAGAAAAGATGGGGCTCAAGCGGGGCAAAAGGAACGGTAAATTTTAGCTGGCGTTTGATAATGGCTCCTGTGGAAATCATTGATTATATAGCTGTGCATGAACTTGTGCATCTGGAACAGAGAGACCATTCAAGATTGTTTTGGGATAAAGTAAGAAGCATCATGCCTGATTTTAAAAGAAGACAGAAGTGGTTGAAGGATAACGGAAGGACTCTGAGCATTTAAAGTGTATGAAACTTTCAGAATTTGATTACGACATACCACAAGACCAGATAGCTCAGTATCCTCCTCCAAATAGGGACGCCTCCAGATTGTGCGTTCTCAACAGGGAGTCTGACAGGTTTGAACACAGGTTCTTTAAAGATATTGTTGAGTTTCTTAAGCCGGGGGATGTTCTTGTTCTTAACGATACCAGAGTTATTCCAGCACGTCTTTTAGGAACAAGGTCATCGGGAGGAAAGACAGAGATAATGCTCCTGAAAGAGCTTGAAGAAAATGTTTGGGAAGCTATTATGAAAGGCGCATTCAGCGGGAAAGTTATGCTCAAGGGCGGAATCACAGCTCATATATCGCCGTCAAACGGGGTTGCCAGAGTAAAATTTGAAGGGAGAGATATAAGGGGTTCTTTAGATAAGATCGGGGTTATGGCGCTTCCTCCATATATAAAGAGAACGGCTGTAAAGGCTGACACTGAACGCTATCAAACAGTATACGCGGACAAAGAAGGGGCGATAGCCGCGCCTACAGCAGGCCTTCATTTTACAGATAAAATTATACAGGCTATAAAGAAGAAAGGGGTTGAGGTGAGGATGCTCACACTCCATGTTGGTTACGGCACTTTTAAACCGGTCAGAAGCGGTGATATTAAAGATCACGTCATGGATGCTGAATCTTACGAAATTTCAGAGGAGACTGCGGGGGCGGTTAACCGCGCTAAAGCAGAGGGCAGAAGGGTGATTGCGGTTGGCACGACTGCTACAAGGGCGCTTGAAGCTTCTGCTTCAGGATGTTCCGGCAAGAGAATAAAGAGCGGCCTTGGGACTACCTCAATATTCATCTATCCCAGTTATAAATTCAGGATAATAGACGCACTCGTTACAAACTTTCATCAGCCTAAATCAACCCCAATGATGCTCACTTCCGCATTCTCAGGACTCAGCCTTTTGAAAAAGGCTTACGCAGGGGCTCAGGAGGCTGGTTACAGATTCTTTTCATACGGGGACGCGATGCTGGTAATATAGAGATATTGCCGGATTCTAAAGGTTATAAGAAATCAGCGTTATTCAGGTATAATACATACAAAAAAAGGAGATAAACCTACGGTTAAGCTCGAGATAGATTTAGGAGAAGAGAAAGACCTTTCACAGGCATACGGCAGCCTTGACAAGAGTCTGAGAATAATAGAAGAAGCCCTCGGCATTGACGCCTCGATCAGGGGAAGCAAGATATTGCTCCAAGGCAATGAAAAGGCTGTGAAGAGGGCTGAGGGACTTCTCAGGGAACTGCAATCGGTAAATGCCAACGGCTATGCCATTAATCCTGAAGATTTAAAATATATAATAAAAGCTGTTGATGATAGTCCTGTAAAAGATCCGTCCGTGAGGGACACGCCGCCGGCATCTCCACTTAAGGATTTCCTTCTTAGCACCATACCCGTCTCATCAAAGAAGAATTTTATAGTCCCGAGGTCAAAAACCCAGAGGGACTATATTGAAGCGATAAAGCGCTATGACATGGTTATCGGAATAGGCCCCGCAGGAACGGGCAAGACTTATCTGGCGATGGCTATGGCCATAAACGCTCTTCTTAAAAAGCAGGTAAGCAGGATTATACTTGCAAGGCCCGCGGTCGAGGCGGGGGAGAGGCTCGGATTCCTGCCCGGAGATTTACAAGAGAAGGTGAATCCTTACTTAAGGCCGCTTTATGACGCGCTTTTTGATATGATGGATACTGAAAAAGCCCACCGGCTCATTGAAAAGGGCGTCATCGAGATAGCGCCGCTTGCCTTTATGAGGGGCAGAACCCTGAATGATTCTTTTATAATACTTGATGAAGCGCAGAATACAACGTCCGAGCAGATGAAGATGTATCTCACAAGGTTAGGCTTTAACTCAAAGACCGTGATCACGGGAGACATCACTCAGATAGATCTTCCGTCAGAAAAGAGATCCGGCCTTATAGAGGCTGAAAAGATACTTAAGAATATCAAAGCGCTGCGCTTTATTTATTTTTCTGAAAGAGACGTTGTAAGGCACAAGCTTGTTCAGCATATAATAAAGGCATATGAAAAATTTGAGAAGAGGGCTAAAACACAGCCAAACACATTAAATGAAGAACGGCAAACAGCAAAAACATAAAAAAGAGAAGATAGGCAAGAATCTCCTGATAAGAATTTCACTGCTTATTATATTTTCCGCCATTCTCTGTATCTCAATGGCGTGGGGCAAGGTGTTCTCATTGCAGGCAGCGGCCGGCAGCTTCTTTCTTATTGCGTTCCTGCTTGGCATTTTTTATAAAGACATGATGCGTTACAATCCAGCGATCAAACAGGACTACAGGCTCATCCTTCTTATACTGACACTGCTTTCCAGTAATTTTATAATCGGGCGTATCTTTGATTATGTGCTTGAGGGTTTCGCGTCTACCTTCGGCACAATAGACCCCTCGCTCTTTATTTATGCCATACCGCTTGCAACAGGCACAATGCTTGCGGCGCTCCTGATAGATATACATACCGCCATCGTATTTACATTCATAACAAGCCTTGTTGCAGGGTTGTGGCTTAATAATCCTCTGTATTCCATATTCACTTTTGCCTCGGGCCTTACAGCGGCATTCAGTGTTATAAGATGCAAAAAGCGTTCAGCCATCTGGAGAGGAGGGCTTTTCGTAGGGCTCGTCTGCGTCTCTGTCTCTCTTATGATCAACCTTGCAAGCGGAGAATTTCTTAAGATCGGGACGATTGTTTCCATCGGCACATCCTTCTTAAACGGCATTATAGTCGCAATATTGGTGTCAGCGCTTCTGCCTGTCTTTGAGTATTTCTTTAAGATAACCACAGATATAAGCCTCCTCGAACTGCTTGACCTGAATCACCCCCTGATGCGCGAGCTTCTTGTTGAGGCACCCGGCACATATCATCACAGCATCGTGGTGGGAAATTTAGTTGAGTCAGCGGCTGAAGCCGTTGGCGTGAACCCTCTTCTTGCGCGCGCATGCGCATATTATCACGACATAGGAAAGATAAAAATGCCGGAGTACTTCATCGAAAATCAGGTAGGCCCTACAAATGTTCATGACAAACTCACCCCGCGCATGAGCAGCATGGTTTTAGTTGCCCACATAAAAGAGGGCGTTGAGCTTGCAAGACAGTACAAGCTTCCTCAATCAATAATAGACATAATACAGCAGCATCACGGCACATCAGTGCAGACGTATTTCTACGAGAAGGCAAAAGAGCAGAGCGCAAGGGACAGCGCGTCACCGCATGTCTCAGCAGAGGATTTCAGGTATCCCGGGCCAAAGCCGCAGACCAGGATCGCCGCCCTCGTGCTTATGGCGGATGCGATAGAGGCTGCCTCGCGTGTCCTGTCAGACCCTACGCCCACAAGGGTCTCTACCCTTGTTGAGAAACTGATCAATCATGCCTTTATAGACGGCCAGCTTGATAATTGCGAATTGACCCTCAAAGATATCCGGGAGATCAAGATCTATTTTGTCTATCTTCTGACCAGCATGTATCACAGACGCGTTAACTATCCGGGACTGGAAGTAAAGGATGAAAATACTCTTAAGGAACCTGCAAAGGCGCAGACCGCTTAACAAATCAAAGATAATAAAATCAGCCGGCAAGATTCTTTCCTCGTTAGAACAGCCTGAGGCTGAACTCAGCATATTATTTGTAGGCGACAAAAGGATGTCGCAGTTAAACTCTGCTTACAGGGGCAAGCATAAAACCACCGACGTTCTCTCTTTTGAGGCTGATATCCCTTTCCGGGAGATTAACCAGCCGCCGGTGTTAGGGGATATCGTAATATCTGTGCCAAAGGCCGAGAGCCAGGCAGAGATGTCAGGCACGGGGTTCTATGATGAGGTGGATCGTCTCTTAATACATGGCACACTGCATCTGCTTAAATATGACCATGAAGGCTCAGCCTATAAGGCGCGCGCAATGAGAAAGAAAGAGAAGGAGATATTGAATGCCCTTAAGAAAGTGGTTTGAGAGCGCCAATCACGCGATCAACGGCATACTCCACGCTGCAAAGACACAGAGGCATATGCGTTACCATATGTATGCCTCTATGCTCGTGCTTATATTCAGCCTGATAATCGGGGTAAGGGGCGCGGATTTCTTATTTATTGTTGTCCTCGCCATTATGGTAATCGCCGCAGAGATGCTTAACACTGCGATTGAAGATATTGTAAATATACTCTTTAAGGATTATGACCAGAGGGCGAAGGCGATTAAAGATATAGCAGCAGGCGCGGTCTTAATAACCTCCTTCGGCGCCGCTGTCATCGGGTATATTATCCTCTTTAAGCCGCTCAGGGATCTCTTCTACAGCGGGCTTGCGGTTGCAAAGCAGACAGAAGACACCATAGCTGTTATCTCTCTCATAGCGGTGCTCATAATGGTTGTAATTACAAAATCGCTTGTCGGAAGAGGCACGCCCTTGAAAGGCGGTATGCCGAGCGGCCACGCTGCAGTTGCATTTTCAGTATGGGTTGCGATCATATTCTTAAGCGAGAACTTTTTGATTTCTTCCCTTGTCCTCCTCATGGCGGTGCTTATTGCGCAGAGCCGGATATACGTCGGCATTCATAAACCGTGGGAGGTCATTCTTGGGGCATTGTTAGGCTCAACAATAACTTTCGCCCTCTTTAAGATATTTTCATAAGGAATTAGCAGTAACAATGTTATAACAGGAGGGAAAACATGGCGATTAGCAAAGAACTGCTCGAAATTCTGGCATGTCCCAAATGCAAAGGGAATATCAGGCTGAATGAATCAGGAACCGGCCTTATCTGTGATAGCTGTAAACTTCTTTATCACATCAAGGATGATGTCCCCGTGATGCTGATTGACGAAGCGGAGAAGATAGGGTAAAATTACACAGTCGTTTGACAGTGCCGAAATAGTCTGCTAAATTATAGCCAATTTTTCTTAAACAAGGAGGGATGATATGCAGCAAATATTTTTTCGCTTTATCATGTTTTGTTTAGTTCTGCTGAGCGCCGGTTTCCTTTGTCCATCTCATGCACGGGCAGATATTTATGTTGCCAACTATGCCGGCAATAATGTAGCGGTATGGCCTGACACCGCTAACGGCAACGCGGCTCCAGCAGCTAATATCGCCGGCGGTTCGACAACTTTGAACCTTCCCGTGGGAATCGCAGTGGATGCAAGCTGGATTTATACGACAATTCAGGCGAGTAACAGCATTGCCGTGTTTCCTATAAATGCCAGTGGGAATGTTGCGCCAACCCGCACCATTTCCGGAGGCTCAACAACCTTGAACAACCCCATACTGGCAGTGGATGCAAACTGGATATATGTGGTAAATAATGTCAGCAACAGCATTGCCGTGTTTCCGATAAATGCCAATGGTAATGTTGCGCCAACCCGCTTCATTTCCGGCGGCTCAACAACCTTGAACCAGCCTCAAGGGATAGCGGTGGATGCAAACTGGATCTATGTGAACAATACTAATTCTAATGCTATTCTCGTATTCCCGATAAATGCCAATGGGAATGCTGCGCCAACCCGCACCATTTCAGGAGGCTCAACAACCCTGAACGGCCCCACCGGAATCGCGGTGGATGCAAGCTGGATTTATGTGGACAATTGGTATGCGAACAGTATTACTGTATTTCCGATAAACGCCAATGGAAATGTTGCGCCTACCCGCACCATTTCCGGAGGCTCAACAACATTGAGCGGGCCTGAAGGGATAGCGGTGGATGCAAACTGGATCTATGCGGCGAATTGGTTTGCGAACAGTATCACAGTATTTCCTATAAACGCAAATGGAAATGTTGCGCCCGCGCGAATCATTTCAGGGGGCGCAACAACCTTAAGCAACCCGTGGGGAGTGGCTGTTTCTGCTGAGGTTGCCATGCCTCCCACCTGCACACACACCATGAACATGCCGACATCACCGACAAATATCGGCACATTCGCACCAGGTATCTTCATGAGCTATGACCCGATGATAGCGCGTCCATTCGGACTTGAAGAAGCAGGAGATATACTGACCGGACGTTTATGGCTGCCCTGCTTGAGAAACGGCCATGCGGATATTTATCTTGTGCTTGATGCTCCGGCCTATGGAGGCAAATTCATGCTGAGCGAATTACATCAGTGGCTTTCATTCCCTGCAAACATACAGCCGTGGCAGACTTATACGGATGATGATGTTTACGCAGCCCTTTTCTCACTTCAGAAGAGCGGCATACTGCCGGGTAACTATAAACTGGATGTAATAGTAGTGCCGTCAGGGACAGCGGCATCCACGATAGACCAGATAGTGTCAGGCGCAACAGCAGCGCCTTACTACAAGTGGAGCTTTACGGAGACATTGCCGTAAGCGAAGATAAAGTAAGTAAAGAGTAAATCGGGGTCAGGGGTTAGGTGTACTTGGCACTTGGTATTTTTTTTACTTGACTTATAGCTTCTTTACTATATAATGATAAAAGAATTCGATAGCGGTTCTTGTGAATGATTTAAGGAGGATATAAATGAAAAAAGATTTGCGCAGGTTGTTTGGTCTTATTTTTTGCTTTTTGTTTCTTGCGTACGGCACCAGCATGGCTGCCAGCTTCAGTTACGATTTCAATAATCTCACAGGGAGTGATACGTATCCATACGCTAACCTTAATGGTCAGGACGGATGGACCTCGCAGGGTTTCCCTCCCGGCCTTATCATGGGGGTGACCAATACCTCAGGCTTTGACGGCACAAAGGCCCTCAGGTTCGAAGATGTCGGGGCGGGTTATGGCGCAGATGCCTCGCATTTGCGTACGCCCTTTTTTGCAATCCCGACAATCTCCGGGTTCGAGCCGACGATCATATTGCAGGGTGACTTAAGGGTAGGCGCCTGGTCAAACATTCTGAGGTTTGCCTACGATGCCAACTCGAACGGCGTCATCCGTCAGACTGACCCTGTCGAGATAGGCCCTGGACTGGATATAGGAACGGTTCCGGGTGTGCTGGTGTGGTCGGCTGCAGGAACGCCATCGAGCGTCGCACTGGCAAGCCTTGGCATCAATGGCGGCGACTGGGTACGTCTCCGTCTTGAGATCGATCCAATGGGGCGTGGCCAAGGGGTTGGGCGCGTTTACTATCAGAACCTTACACAAGGAGACATTGCGCTTCAGCCGGTTGCCGCCCTCCAAAACGTCAACATGGAGTTTAACTGGGGTTCTGCAACTGTCACTAATCCCTCTCTTTGGGACTCTGTATACCTTCACGAGGAAGGCGCGGGAAACGGATTCGATAATTTATACCTCGCGACAGCAACGCCTCCTCCGGCTTGTTCCATCACCATGAACATGCCGACATCACCGACAAATATCGGCACATTCGCACCAGGTATCTTCATGAGCTATGACCCGATGATAGCGCGTCCATTCGGACTTGAAGAAGCAGGAGATATACTGACCGGACGTTTATGGCTGCCCTGCTTGAGAAACGGCCATGCGGATATTTATCTTGTGCTTGATGCTCCGGCCTATGGAGGCAAATTCATGCTGAGCGAATTACATCAGTGGCTTTCATTCCCTGCAAACATACAGCCGTGGCAGACTTATACGGATGATGATGTTTACGCAGCCCTTTTCTCACTTCAGAAGAGCGGCATACTGCCGGGTAACTATAAACTGGATGTAATAGTAGTGCCGTCAGGGACAGCGGCATCCACGATAGACCAGATAGTGTCAGGCGCAACAGCAGCGCCTTACTACAAGTGGAGCTTTACGGAGACATTGCCGTAAGGACATCAGAACTAAAGTTCAGAAATCAGAAGGGCGGCCATAAATGGCCGCCCTTTTTTGTATGTATTTTTACTCTCCGCAGAATAGGAGAAGTTTTGCCGCCAACCAACGGGAGGAGAGGGAGAAGCCTCTCCCCGGCGTATTCTGTACACAATCCAACATATATCCCTACCAACGATTCTTTTTCTTCATAACTTACCCATTTTAAATATGATATTATTAGTCTATGTCAGATGTTGAGGCTGCTCCATTATGAGAACATTGTAAATCAGCTTTATGCAAAGATGAAAATATCGTATAATCGAATATTAATAACTGATAATTCTAACGGCGGAAGCGGCTTAATTTATGTTTATTAAACTGATTGAATATATCGGGGCGACTATTAAAGGACCTCTGGAGGAGACTGGAAGGGTGCTCCTTCTTCAGGGCTCTGTTTTTAAATGGATTGCAAGACGGCCTTTTGAGGTTAGGAATACCGCGAAGCAGATGCTTGAGATCGGCATCAACTCCCTGCCTGTGGTCCTCATCACAGCGGTCTTTACAGGCATGGTCTTAGCGCTGCAGAGCTATACAGGCTTTAAGCGGTTTGGAGCCGAGGGACTTGTTGGTTCTGTTGTCGCCCTCTCGATGACGAGAGAGTTAGGCCCTGTTCTTACCGCCCTAATAGTGACCGGACGCGCAGGCGCTTCC
>JBFLVX010000058.1:0-12792 GCA_040758255.1 Nitrospirota bacterium | reverse complement strand
TATTCACCTTATACTTGCAACACAGAGGCCATCGGTTGATGTTATCACAGGGCTGATAAAGGCGAACTTTCCTTCAAGGATAGCCTTTCATGTCTCTTCAAAGATAGATTCAAGGATCATCATTGACACTTATGGCGCTGAGAAGCTCTTAGGCAAAGGCGATATGCTCTTCATGAGCCCCGGCAAAAAGACAACAAGGGTTCACGGCGCATATGTCAGCGAGGAAGAGGTGAGGGATGTTGTCAGCTTTATAAAGGCGCAGGGCCGGCCTGATTATAAATTATTTGAAGACCTTATATCTGTGCCAAGCGAGGAGCAGGACTCGGATGACAGGGATGAACTATATATTCAGGCTAAGGACCTGGTGCTCTCCACCGGCCAAGCGTCTATTTCATATATACAGCGGAGAATGAAGATCGGCTATAACAGGGCGGCAAGCATAATGGAGATGCTGGAGGAGGACGGGATTGTAGGCCCTCCCGGAGAGGCCGGGAAACCAAGAGAGGTCTTGAGGAGGAAACAGTGAGAGGCATAAAGGCACAAAGGCACAGAGGCACAAAGGCACAGAGGTTCAAAATCGCAAAGAGGTTAACCGATTCTATTGTTTATCTGACAGCGGTTCTGTCGCTTATCATTTACTGTTTATTGCCTCTTGCTCTGGTCAGGGCTGAAACTGTTGACGATATTGTTAATAGAATAGAGAAGAAGTACAGCGAGATTCATGATATTCAGGGGACGTTTACTCAGACAAGTTATTTGAAAGACCTTGAGCGGACTGAAAAATATTCGGGCAATTTTTCCATAAAGAAGCCTTCCATGTTCAGATGGAAATACACGCTGCCGCGCAACGAGGAGGTCATAATAAGCGGAACAGAGATATGGATATACAAGGCTTCGGAAAAACAGGCGCTGAAGAGCAAATTCAACAAAAGTGCTTACAGTCAGCTCCCCATAGCGATGTTAGAGAGTCTTGAAAATATGAAGACTGATTATGCAATAAAGGCGGCTGAAGAAGGAGTGCTCGAATTGGTTCCCAGGCAAGAAATGGGTTTTCTTAAAAAGGTACATCTTGAAACCGCCTCCGGCGAATTCCCCATAAAGAGTCTCACCATATTCGATATGTACGGCAATACTATTGTTCTGAAGCTCAAAGATGTAAAGATAAATCCCGGCCTTGATGACTCGCTCTTTGTATTCAAAATACCTCAGGGGGTTGAGGTGCATGATTTCAGCCAATAAACTTCGAATATTAACCGCTGTTAATTTATCTTAGATGCCTAAAAACAAGAGAAAGAGCAAAAAGCGCCGTCATATCGTATTAATTCTGCTTCTGATAGCAGCAGGAGCGTTTTTCTTGTATGGGGAATTGGGCAAAGAGGAGACAAAGGTAAAGACCCCCGCAGTTATCAAACCAAAGAAAGAGAACATCCCATCCGGAAAAATTAAACGCCCGAAAGTAGCGATTGTAATAGACGATATGGGAGAAAACAAAAAGGCTGCCTTGGAGCTTCTTGATATAAATGCCCGGTTTACCTGTGCCATAATTCCGCATGAAACCCATACGGAATGGATTGCCGGGGAATGCAGACGTTTGGGGCATGAAGTATTAGCTCATATCCCCATGGAGGCGAAGGCGCCGCACAAGCTGGGCAAAGGCGGGCTCTATACATGGATGACCGAAGTTGAAATTACAGAGACTATTGATGATGATATCAGCGCGGTTCCCCATGCCGCAGGTATCAGCAATCATATGGGATCGGCTTTTACCGAAGACAGCCGGGCAATGCGCGCTGTGATTACTGTTCTCAAAAAAAGGGGGGTATTTTTTCTTGACAGCCTCACCACTTCAGGCTCTGTCGGCAATAGCCTTGCAAAGACAGCGGGAGTTAAGTCGCTGCGCAGGGATGTATTTTTAGATGATGAAGATTCTGAGGCGTATATAAAGACGCGGTGGGAGACTCTACTTAAGATAGCAGATAAGAGGGGGACTGCAATTGCATTGGGACATCCGAAAGAGAAGACAATTAAATTTCTAAAAGAGGTTCTCACGAATAATCAAATAGAGGTTGTTCCGCTTTCTGGGCTTATTAAATAGGACTGGTTTATAATGTGCTCCTTGCGCGGAATTTATAATTTAAAGGTGTGGTGCCGAAGGCGGGATTCGAACCCGCACAGGATTGCTCCCACTAGACCCTGAACCTAGCGCGTCTGCCAGTTCCGCCACTTCGGCATTGATTTGAGTTGCAAGACTTCCGAAGAAGACACTATCACTGCCTGACTGAAGGCATATGAAACATATTATCGCCATCAATCTGGATAAGCTTCATCGTATCCTTATTAAAGACAAGGGCGCTTACCCCCCTATCTTTAAGTATTCTGCCATTAACAGTCCACTCGCCCTGCCAGTTCACATGCACTATGATGCCTGAGTCCTTTATCTTTATCATGCGAGGGGTGAAGTTAATATCTGCTTTATCAAAAGAGAGCTCACTTATGACCGCATCTGAAAGCGCAGGCTCAAGTTTTTCCCGCAGGACTCCCTCATCTTTCTTCGTATATGCGTCTTTGATGAGATCAACCGCGCTCAGGGCATTTTGCGCTGTTACGGAATCAGCGGACTGCTTTATCTTATCCTTGCCCGCGCAGCCGGCAGCTATCAAGAGAAAAACTATAAGTAAAGCGTAAATTTTTTTAACAGTCATCTCACTCTTAATCCCCTCATATACGTTTAATCTTGAAGTAGTGATTTTACATCTTTGCTTATACTTTTTCAATCGCCCCACTCCTTATCAAGGACAGCGCCGTCCATATGCGTCATGATATTGTCGTAATCCTTTTTAAGCCTTTCATACATGGTTGCATTCTCTATCGCCATACCGCACTGGCCCGCAAGCGACGCGACAAAGTCTATCTCCTGCTGTGAGAATTTTCTATGCTTATCAGTAAGAAGCCTCAGCACGCCAAGCACCTTGCCTCTGGCAACTACAGGCAGTGTAAGCATGCTCTTTAAGCCTTCTTCCGCTGCTTCTTTCTGATACTGAATCCTGCTGTCGGTCGTTACATCATAAATGGCAACCGGGTTCTCTTTCAACGCCTCGATTATATTCTTTTCAGTGTCAACAGGCCCCTTATTCAGGTACTTCTCGCTGAGGCCGTATGATGCCGCAAGTTTAAGCTTTGTGCCGGTGCTGTCCAGCAGGCGGACAGTGGCTGCCTTTAAGTTCATAACCTGAGGTATCTTCCTCACTATCATATCAAGCACTTCATGCACATTAAGGGTGGAGCTGACCGCCTTTGTTATCTCCTCGAAAGCTCTCAGATACTCCTTCTCATCAGATACCGCCTTCTCAAAATCCCTTGCGTTCACTATGGCTATCGCAGCCTGCTCTGCTATAGCTGATATGAATTTAAGATCTTCATCTGTATATTCCACTGGCTCGGTTGTGTATATCCTAAGAACTCCTATTACTTCTCCCCTGAAACGTATAGGTATGGAGAGGATGCTCCTGATGCCCTCCTCCAGAGCCTCCTTGTAATATCTTGAATCCTTATGCTCTGCAATGTCATACACTGACACGGATTTGCCTGCAAGCGCATCATCAATGCTTGCGTCATAGTCAACAGGGCCTTTATTAGCGTACTTCTCGCTCAGGCCATGATATGTTGCAAGTTCAAGCTGGTTACTTTCCTTGTTCAGAAGTCTGAGAGAACTCGCCTTAAGACCCATGACTTCGGGTATTTTTCTGACGATCATATCAAGCACTTCAAGCACATTAAGGGTGGAGCTCACCGCCTTTGTTATCTCTTTGAAGACCCTCAGATACTCTTTCTCAACAGAGACTGCCTTCTCAAAATCCCTTGCATTTACTATAGCTATCGCAGCCTGCTCTGCTATAGCTGATATGAATTTAAGATCCTCATCCGTATAATTCACAGGCTCGGTTGTATACATTCTCAGTACGCCTATAACATCGTCCCTGAAACGCATAGGAATGGAGAGGATGCTCCTGATGCCCTCCTCCTGCGCCTCCCTGTAGTACCTTGAATCCTTATGCTCTGTAATGTCATACACTGACACGGACTTGCCTGCAAGCGCATCATCAATGCTCGCGTCATAGTCAACAGGGCCCTTATTAGCGTACTTCTCGCTCAGGCCATGATATGCCGCTAACTCAAGCTGCTGCGTCTTCTTGTTCAGGAGCCTGAGCAGGCTCGCCTTGACATTCATGACCTTAACAACATTTGCCACGATCAGCTTCAACACCTCATCAACAGAGACGCTGGAGCTTATGGCCTTGCAGATATTCTGATAGCTCTCCAGATATATCTTCTTCTCAAATATCTTCTCAGCGCATAACGGGCATATGCCGTGAGTAAAAACACCAAAACCCTCATCTGTAAAATATGTCTCGATATCATACCAGTGATCATCGCCCTTTCTTATCTTTTTACACCACCCGCATATCGGGATCAGACTCTCTTTCCTGTCAGTCTTTAATTGCGCCGCTATCTCTTTGATCGTATCTGTAATCTCCCTGAATGCTGCCACAACTCCGGTGATTTTGCCTTTTTCATATAACGGAGAGGCCTTCTCTTCAACATGGATCAGCCCCTTATCTTTTGTCTTTAAGAAGAAATTTTTCCTTACGGGCGTATTTATCTGAAAACAGAGAGCCACAGGATGCTCAAATTGCTGTAATGCATTTCCCCTTCCGTCTTCAAGCCTTACAACGCTGTCATTAAATGGCTTTCCCGTAACTTCATCAGCGGTAAACCCCGTTAATATTTCGGCGCCCCTGTTCCAGAAGCGTACCTTTCTGTCAGGATCAACCAGATACACCCCGTCCGGCATATTATCCAGAATCCGGCGATAGGACTTCTTTTCCCATGTGATCATATTAAACAGTAGTCTCCCGGTTCTTCAGATGAGATAGCTAATCTTGAGGAAAAGTGTTATGTCGCAGCATATACAACATTTCGTGTTGAGAACTTCCCGCGGTACATGGCCTTGTCGGCGATCCTCAGCAGCTCTTCTTTTCGTTTTGTGTTTTGAGGACATGAGGCAACGCCAAAACTCGCTGTTAATCTTATGGACTGGCCGTCCTGCTTTAAAAAGACTTTCTGCTCTATAGCCTTCCTGAGCCTTTCAGCCACAAGAAAACCTCCCTTAAGAGGGGTCTGGGGCAGGATCACCACAAATTCATCTCCTCCGTATCTGGCAACAGTATCAACGCCCCTTAACTTGTCTAACATGAGCTGCGCGGCTTCGATAAGCACTTTGCTTCCGACAAGGTGTCCGAAGCGGTCATTTATTTTCTTGAAATAGTCAATATCCATGAATATGAGAGAGAATGACGTGCCGTATCTTTGAGACCTCTCTATCTCCCTGTCTATTGCGCGGTTCAGGTAGCGTATATTGAAGAGCTTGGTAAGTTCATCCGTAATCGTAAGATCCTCCATTTTTTTGTACAGCAATGTCTTCTCAATAGCCATATCCGCATAGCCCGCAAGTTTCATGAGGATTTCCATGTCTTTATCAGTAAAAATTTTTTCTTTGCCCTTTGCATAAAATTCAAAAACACCGGCAACCCTCTTCTCAACCTTTACAGGCACGCACATTATAGACGTTGGCCTAAGATTGGGGAGCGTGTCTATATTTTTATTGAAACGTTTATCTTTTGAAACATCCGGGACTATTACAGGAATGCCGTGCTGCGCTACCCATCCTGCTATGCCTTCCCTCTCGCTGCCCCTGAATGTATATATTTTCTTGGATTTTTTCTTCAGCATATCGCCAAAGATAATTTCATCACTCATCCCTTCAACAAGAAGAATGGCCCATGCGTCAGCGCCTGTTAAAGCCTTTGCCCTCTCCATTATCAGGATCAGTATCTTCTCTATCTCAAAAGTGGAGCCGAGAATCCCTGTGATCTCCTCAAAGAATTTCAATTCTTTCTTTTTGCTCAGGATCTCAGACTCTAATTCTCTTTTGCAGTCTGAAACGGACTTGTCTTTATAAAGCTTTTCCGCCCAGTATTTAAATTCCCTGTAAGAGACCGGCTCATTAAGGGGTATTGCCAGACTATCTTTGAGGTATGCGCCCATGCCTTTAAAGCCTTTTCCCGTCAAGACAATCTTCGGGATGTCCGTTGCCTCTGCCCTGAACTTCTTAAAGAGAGTAGTCTCCGTTAAAAAGATTTTATCAATTACAATAAGGCCGATACCGCCGTCATTAAGACTGGACAATGCCTGCCGCAAGTCTCGCTTGATTACAAGCGTGTACCCGCTTTTATTCAGAACCTCCCTGAAATCGCTGATGGAGGAACCGCCTTTGTCTATCAGAAGTATCTTATTCATTTTGCCCACAGCATCTCTTGTATTTTTTGCCGCTCCCGCATATGCAGGGGTCATTTCTGCCCACCCTCACGCTCTTTACAACAGTCTGCGGTTTAGTCAAGACTGTGCCGGCTTCCCCTCCCCTGCCGTACTGCATCTTCACAGGTTTAAAGGCAAGCCTTCGCTCTACATCGTCTTCTCTTGCGATCTGGATCTTGAAGAGCCTTCCAACCGCCTCTGACGCGACCCTTTCTCCCATTTCTGTAAAGGCGTCAAAGGCCTCTTTCTTATACTCAACCAGGGGGTCTCTCTGTCCGTAGCCCCTGAGGCCTATCCCTTCCTTGAGGTGATCCATGCTCAGGAGGTGGTCCTTCCACTGCGAGTCAACAAGCTGCAGAAGGATCATCTTCTCAAGATATCTTAATGCCTGCTCACCGACCTCCGCCTCTTTTTTGTTATACGCCTCTTCTATCTTAGCAAGAAGATTCTGACGAAGCTCTTCAAGGCCTGTTTCTGTCATGCCGGCATTAATATTAAACTGCCCGTAAAGCGCGTCTCCAAGCCCTTTCATGTCCCATTCTTCAGGATGTTTATCCTCGGGGCAGTGAATAAAGAGTATGCTGTCAAGGACATCCTCAGCCAGTTCCATAACACGGCTGCGCAGATTTTCTCCGGTGAGTATCTTCTTCCTGAAGGAGTAGATCTCAGTTCTCTGTTTATTCATTACATCATCATATTCAAGCAGGTGTTTTCTAATATCGAAATTGTGACCTTCCACTTTCTTCTGAGAGTTCTCTATGGCCTTTGATATCCATTTATGCTCTATGGGCTGAGACTCATCCATCCCGAGCTTATCCATAAGGCCTGAGACCCTGTCCGAACCGAAGATCCTCATGAGGTCATCTTCAAGAGAGAGATAAAACCGCGACGATCCGGGATCCCCTTGACGGCCTGAGCGCCCTCTGAGCTGATTATCTATTCTCCTTGCCTCATGCCTTTCCGTGCCAAGAATATGTAGTCCTCCTGCCGCAATAACTTTTTCACGATCCTCCCTGCAGATCCTCTCCGCCTCTTCAAGCGCCTTTCTGTACTCCCCTTCGGAATAATCTTTCTTCTCCCTCAGCATATCCTTTGCAGTCGCTTCAGGATTGCCGCCTAACACTATATCCGTGCCGCGGCCTGCCATGTTTGTAGCTATTGTTACAGAGCCGCTCCTGCCTGCCTGCGCGACTATTTCAGCCTCTTTTTCATGATACTTTGCATTCAGAACAGTATGCGGCACCTTCCTCTTCTTTAACATTGAGTCAATAAGTTCGGACTTCTCAATCGAGATCGTTCCCACAAGAACAGGCTGTCCGCGCTTATGGCAGTCTTCAATCTCATTCACAACGGCATTGAGCTTGCCGTTTACGTTCTTGTAAACAACATCCGGGAAGTCAGGCCTTATCAAAGGCTTATTTGTAGGGATCACGATCACATCAAGGTTATATATCTTTATAAACTCCTCTGCCTCTGTGTCAGCAGTGCCTGTCATGCCTGCCAGCTTGTTGTACATCCTGAAGTAATTCTGGAATGTTATAGTGGCGAGCGTCTGGTTCTCGCTGGCTATCTTGACCCCCTCTTTTGCCTCTATCGCCTGATGCAGTCCGTCAGACCAGCGCCTGCCGGGCATAAGGCGGCCTGTGAATTCATCAACAATAATAACCTCATTGTCCTTAACGATATAGTCCACATCATGCTTAAAGAGCGCGTGGGCCCTGAGCCCCTGATTAACATGATGCACAAGCTCCATATTGGCAGGGTCATAAAGGTTTCCTATTCCAAGAAGCCTCTCGACCTTAATATTGCCCTCTTCGGTGAGCATGGCGCTTCTTGCTTTTTCATCTATCGTATAATCAGTCTCAATTTTAAGTTTCGGGATGATCTTGTCTATCTGATAGTACTTGTCTGTGGATTCTTCCGAGGGCCCGGAGATTATAAGCGGGGTCCTTGCCTCGTCAATCAGGATGCTGTCCACTTCATCAACTATCGCAAAGTTCAGCTCCCTCTGCACATAGTCGTCTATGTGATACTTCATGTTATCCCTTAAGTAATCAAAGCCGAACTCATTATTTGTGCCGAAGGTAACATCAGCATGATAGGCCTTCCTCCTGTCAACAGGCCTCAAATTATGCAGTCTTATCTCATCCGCGTGATATGAAGGGTCATAAATAAAAGAGGCGTCATTCTGGATAACACCGACAGAGAGTCCAAAAAAATCATATATAGGGCCCATCCACTTGGCATCTCTCTTTGCAAGGTAGTCGTTGACAGTGACAATATGCACTCCCCTGCCGTCCAAGGCGTTTAAATATACCGGAAGGGTGGCGGAAAGGGTTTTGCCCTCACCTGTTTTCATCTCAGCTATCTTTCCGCTGTGGAGCACCATGCCGCCTATAAGCTGGACATCAAAATGGCGCATTTTAAGTACCCTGCGCGAGACCTCTCTTACAACAGCGAAGGCCTCGGCCAGAATATCGTCGAGAGTCTCCCCTGCCTCGATCCTTTTACGGAATTCATCCGTCTTGGCTCTAAGGGCGGAATCATCAAGAGACTTGACAGAGGGTTCAAGCGCATTTATCTCTGCCACTCTCTCACTGAGCTTCTTGACCTCACGCTCATTCTTTGTTCCTAATATCTTGGATAAAATGCCTAACATATTTCATATTATAACAAAATGGATTATTTTGTAGAGTTTTCTGATCTTCAGTAAGCGTTGTCTGTTTTATTACAAACATCTATTCAAGAACGCCTTGCAATAGATGCCGAACTCAATATAGAATATTAAGCATTGTTTACAATATACGCGGGCGTAACTCAGTGGTAGAGTGTCAGCTTCCCAAGCTGAAGGTCGCGGGTTCGAATCCCGTCGCCCGCTCCAAAATGTGAAGATTTTCATCCCTCATTCTTATGCCAAAAGGCCTGATACATGTATACACAGGAGAAGGAAAGGGCAAGACCACAGCAGCGTTTGGTCTTGCGGTTAGGGCGGCAGGCCATAACAAGAAAGTCCTCATCCTCCAGTTCCTCAAAGGCGGCTCTCAAAACTCCGGCGAGGCTGTAGCAGTTAAAAAATTCGGCATAAAGATAATAACATTCAAAGATCAGATATCCCCGATCTTTAATCCTGAAGCGGACCTCGCAGAACTCAAGCGCTCGGTCAAAGAATCCCTGAAATTCACTGTGAAAGAGGTGAAAAGCGGCGGCTACGATATAATTATTCTGGATGAGTTCAACAATCTTTTCAGCAATAAACTCGCCACAATGGAAGATGCTAAAAGGATTATTGAATCAAAACCCGACAATGTAGAACTTGTATTTACCGGAAGAAACGCTCCGGATGAACTGGTTGAGATTGCAGACTATGTAACCGAGACGCGCATGATAAAACATCCGTTCAGTAAAGGAAGAAAGGCACGCAAGGGTATAGAGTTCTGAAAAACTACTTCATCACTTTCCTGACATGCAGTATTCTCTGAATCACAGTTAAGTGCGTAAGTATAAGCATTAACCACATTACCTGCAATACCCATCCTGTAAATGCGCCAAAGACCATAAATATTATCCTGTCAGGCCTCTCCATAAGGCCGGTGTGGCAGTTCTTTCCAAGTCCCTCAGCCCGTGCCTTGGCATAGCTAATTATCAGCGCCCCGATCATTGTTCCAACAGACAGGAACATGCCTGTTACAGAATTGTTTTTAAAAAAGTACCATGAAAAACCCAGCAGCAGAAATGCATCCGAATATCTGTCAAGCACCGAATCAAGAAATGCCCCGAAATCCGTAGCCCTCTTATTCACCCGCGCAATCACGCCGTCAAGCATATCAAAAAACCCGCCGATAAGGATCAGAACCCCGCCGGCAATAAGGTTTTGAGTGAGTGTCACAGCGGCAAAAGTCGTAATAATAAAGCCGGCAATCGTTATGTAATTGGGGGATATATTGATCTTCCTTGCAATGGAGGATAATGGAGTGTCAAATATATGACCTAACTTAGCGCTTAGCATATTAATTTGATGTCTTTTATTGAAAGATGCATAGGATTATAACATGACTAATATTACAAATAGCGCATTAGTCAAAAAATATAATGATAGCCATCAAATAGCCTTTGACAGGCTCACAATTCTGTGCTAATGTCATCTAACTACATAATAACTGGTTTGAAAGAACCGAGACACGGAGGACGTAATGATCACGACAACAGCCTTTTCTCTCGACGGACAGAAAATCGTCAAGACGCTCGGCATGGTGAGAGGAATCACCGTTAGGACGCACGCCCTGCCCCTTACCATTATGGGTGGACTCGCCATGCTCTTTGGCGGACGTTCGCTCATCTTCAGCAATCTGTGCGAAAAAGCCCGAGAGGAGTCGTACCAGCTCATGATCGAACATGCGGAGCAGATCGGCGCCAATGCGGTTATCGCGGTGCGATATGACACGGGACCGATGACTGGAGCAGCGGAAGTGCTCTGCTACGGAACAGCAGTGGTAATAGCACCCATCTGATAAGGCGAAGACGAACAACACCTCAGAGTGCACCTCGTGCCCTGCACGCACACACCGCTTAGAGCCGCATTCCCCTTAGTTCCCCAAGCTCAGTGAGATGCTGCTTGCATCACATTAGCCTTTTCTCCTAAAATGTCTATGACCATGTTTTCTTACTTTATCACAGCAAACAAAAATTACGGGAGTTGAACTTATATAACATGAAGATTATAAAGAGTGACGAGATAGGCAAGATAATCGCCAAACAAAAGGCTGAGGGAAAGAAGATAGTTTTTACCAATGGCTGTTTCGACCTCCTCCATGCAGGGCATGTCCGGTATCTCAACAAGGCAAAGAAGCTTGGCGACATACTCATCGTAGGGCTTAATTCCGACAGATCCGTATCGAGGATAAAGCCGGGCAGGCCGCTGACGCCTGAGAAACAGAGGGCGGAGGTGCTTTCAGCCCTTGCGGCAATTGATTATGTAACGATATTTAGCGAAGAGACTCCTCTTAAGCTCATCAAAAAAGTTAAGCCGGATGTTCTCGTAAAAGGGTCTGATTGGGCAGAGGGTGATATTGTCGGCAGCGATATTGTTAAGGAAGTCCGCAGGATACCGCTTGTGAAGGGTATATCCACAAGCAAGATAATTGAGAAGATCCAAAGACAAAGTTGCAAAGTAACAAAGGCACAGAGTAATAAAGTTAAAGGAGATAAAAAGTAGCATCTTATTTCACTTTGTCCCTTTGTTACTCTGTGCCTTTGTGCCTTATTAATTATATACCATGCCTTTAGACCTTTCCCTTTTTCATGCCGCAATAGAAAAACTTGAATCAGAGCGCGTAGAAAGTTTCAGCGGGCTTTCGGGTTCGTCGGGTGTGCTGTTCTTCTCAATGCTCTCCTCTCCATGCCTCCTTTTATGCCCTACGGAAGAGAGCGCTTCTGAATTCTACGCTGACTCTCTTTTCTGGTCACGCTCTCTCGGTTCTTCCACGCCTCTGCTTATACAACCAAAGGACAGCCCTGAGCGTCTGAAAAGCCTCGCGGAGCTTTACAAAGCCGAAAAAATATCTGACACCAAGGTCATATCATCCGTCAATGCCGCTCTCTCTCCGGTATGGAAGAATGGAGAGTTTGCCGCGCTGACAATCTCCAAAGACAGCCAAATCGAGAGGGATTCTCTTATCGCAGACCTTCAGAAGAAGGGATACTACATTGTTCCGGTTGTCTCAGGCAGAGGCGAGATGAGCATCAGAGGAGGGCTGTTGGATATATTTCCGCCTGACAGCGCGTTCCCTGTAAGGATAGAGTTCTTCGGCGACCAGGTCGAATCTATCAGGCTCTTCGATACCGACTCTCAACTCTCCGTCAAAGAGATAGAAAGCGTTGTAATTTGCCCTGCGGTTGACCCGGATGAGGGAATGAATCTGATCGAACTCTTTGATAAAAGCATCTTGTTCCTGAATGAGTCTAATGATATTACAAGGCGCTATCCTGAGCTGCTCCATTCACTTAAGGAGAGAAGGATTATTAATCTCACCTCACTGCCGATTAAAGAAGAGGGGGCTCTTGAGATCAGCAGCATCAGCGGTTTCGGGCTCTTGCCTGAAGAGAGAGATAATATCGGAGATTTTATCAAGAGAGTCGGTTTGTTAAGAGGACATTATTTCATTCTTATGGTCTGCTCATCAGAGGGGCAGGCCAGGAGATTGAGAGAATTGTTTTCAGAAGATAGCATGGATGTGCCTATTGTTAAAAACACCGATGCAATTAACCATGCTGCCAGTCCTGTTATAACAACAGGTGAATTGAGCAGAGGGTTTGCATTTCATAAGAGCATCATACTGAGCGAGAGGGATATTTTTGGCAAACGACCTGTCTTTAAGCCGATCAAGAGATCGCGGGTATCTCAACTAATCTCTTCCATTG
>JBFLVX010000057.1:0-12943 GCA_040758255.1 Nitrospirota bacterium | reverse complement strand
GACAACACCCTCTTTATCCAGAATGTGCGATTTGCCTATAGCTGACAAAGCGGATATGGCCTCATCTGTGTGATACGGCGGATCAAGAAATATAATATCAAATCTCATCCCCTTCTCTTCCGCCCATTCTATAAACGGCAGGACTCTCTTTGTTATTATTGTTATCTTTTCGGAAAACCCGGACTTCTGCGCTAATTCGCTTATTTTTTTTATGTTCTCCCTGCTTGATTCTACAAATACCACCTCAGCCGCCCCCTCCTTCAGCGCATCTATGCCTATTGCTCCTGTGCCGGCATAAAGGTCAAGGAAACGGGTCTTGTCAATCCTCTGCCTCAGAATGTCAAAGAGCGCCTCCCTCACTTTGCCTGTAGTGGGCCTTAAGGATTTCTTTGCTGCTTCCGGTTTTATTTTTTTGTCTCTCAAGAGCTGCATGGAATTTTCAGGCTAAATCATCACGCGTCAGCATCCTGCTGTTTTTCGATCTCCCGACCCTTACCTCCTCACACCATATATGATTATAAGGCATCCCCCAAGCTTTAAGAGATTGCGGGGTTTCAAGGCCGTTTTCCTGCAGTTTGCGCTTCATTTCAAGAAAGAGCCTCGCTCCGGAATCGGCGTCGCTGCCTGCCCTGTGAGCGCACTCATTTTCAATCCGGTATCTCTCTAACATATAACCCAGGCGGTGGTAAGGAAAATCAGGATGAAGTTTTCTCGCTATCTTTAACGTGCATAGAGCGTGATGCGAGAGGTCGGCATCAAGACGCTGGAGCTCATAACGCAAGAACCTCATATCAAACGGCGCATTATGCGCTATAAGCACTGCCCCGTTTATGAAATCGGTGATCTGACGCGCAGCATCTTTAAACAGAGGCGCGTCTTCAACCATACAGTCTAAAATGCCGTGATACATTGTGTTCGTAATATTCGCCTCAGGATTTATAAGCGTCTCCAGCTTATCAACCATTTTCCCTCCGGCGATCTTTGTCATGCCGATTTCACATATGCGGTCAAACCTGGAAGTCCCTGTAGTCTCAACGTCAACAACCACAAATGTATAGTCATTAAAAGGTTTATTCATCTGTTTATATCATACTTCGGCAGGCAGGGCGGTCAGGTAATTATTCAGGACGGCATCAGGTTTTGCTGATCAATTATCTTCAGAAATGCCTCGACAATCCTTATATCAAACTGTGTGCCGGAGCACCTTTTAAGCTCCGAAATCGCATACTCTTTGCCGGGGGCTTTTCTGTAAGGCCTGTCAGAGACCATCGAGTCATAGGCATCGGCCACGCAAAGCACCCTTGCCAGCAGGGGAATATCCTCACCCTTAAGTCCGTCAGGATAACCGCTGCCGTCCATTTTCTCATGATGATGCCTGAGCAGGGGGACTATCTTTTTAAACTGTTTGATAGGCTGAAGTATTGATGCGCCTTTAACCGGGTGCTGCCTGATTTCTTCCATCTCTTTTGCATGCAGTTCAGAAGGTTTGTCCAATATGATATCGTACGTTCCCACCTTCCCTATGTCATGTAAAAGCCCGCCCAGCTCTACTGTTTCAACTATTTCCTTACTCAGCCCCATCTCCTTTGCAATGGCTACGGCATACCTCGTTACCCTCTCTGAATGCCCCTTTGTCCACGGAGATTTGGCGTCTATTACTGATGCCAATGATGTAATGCTGTTTACAAGCAGCATCTGCAGGTCTTCATAGAGGTTCGCATTCTCAAGCGCCACTGCAATCTGCGATGCTATGTCCTCTGCTGTTGAAAGATGTGAAGGCAATAAACAGGCTGGGTATCTTACCCCTATTTCAAGTAAACCTATGGATTTACCCTTGCTTACAAGCGGCAGCATTAATGCTGCGCCTATACCAATCTCTGCCTGTGCTTTGCAAAAGGGGCCCCCTTCTTCCTTTGTCATGTCAGGAATAAAGACAGGAGAGTTGTTCTTCTCTATAATCTCTGCCTGGCTCTCTATCAGTTTAAAACTTCTGTTCTTCATCTCACCCATGCCCCATTCGGCTATCACCCTGTAGCTGTTGCCCTCTTTGAGAAGTATGGATGTCCTTTCGCAGGGGATGACCCTGCTGATCATTGCAATGGAGGTGTTAAGCACAGTATCTTTGTCTATGGTTGAGAGTATCTCCTTGTCTATCTGCCCACGAGCCTTTATGGTCTCAATCTTGTTTGCAAGCTCTATAAGCCTGCCGGTTGATTCTTTGTACAGCCTGCTGTTATGAAGCGCTATGCCTATACCGTCTACAAGCCCCTTAAGCAGCGCTTCATCTCTTGCCTTCATCGGCTTTATGTTCCTGTAGCCCCCTATTATCATGCCCTGGACTTTACCGCCTGCAACTATCGGCATCAGGGCCGCGCTTTCAATGCCGAACACCTCTACAAAGTCTTTAGATAACTTCTTATAATCTCTTGCATCATTTACTATTACCTGTTTCCCTTTTAGCACCGCGTCAATAGCGGGGAAATCTCCTTCTTTGAATGTGCGGGCGAAGAGTGTTCTCTCCTCATCAGGGCCAAAACCGTAAAAACCAACTGCTATGAACCCGCTCAGTTCTTTATCGTACAGCAGTATGCTTACCCTGTTGCACTTCAGATACTTGGGGACTATATTCATGACGTTGCTTATAAGCTGTTTTTCATTAAGGCTCGAGTTCAATGTCTCAAAGATGTTAAGCAAAGAAGAAGATATATTGCTCTCTTCCTTCAGCTTCTCCTCTGTCTGCTTGAGCTTTGTTATGTCCTTTGCTATGTGGACACTCCCTGTTATTTTCCCTTTCTCATCAATAATGGGCGAAACCGTAACCAGAAGAGGCATCTCAATATTTTCATAGCGCTTCTCTGCCGTAATCGTCTTCTTTACTTCGAGCGCCTTTTTAATGAGGCATCCGGTTTTTGAAGATTCAGGGGTTTTGAAAACTTCGTGACAATGCCTTCCAATAAGCTCTCCGGGCTCAATTCCAAGATAAGCGGCAAGCGCCCTGTTCACTCTCACAAACCTTGACTCTGTATCAAATACCGACACAAAATCTGATATGGAATCAAAAGTGTTCCGCCATTCATGCGCAGCCTTCTCAATGGCATCTGCGGCCTTTTTGCGCTCGGTAATATTCCTGAATATCCCGTGAGTCGCCTCAACCGCGCCGTCTTTAAATCTGCTGATTACATTGCCCTCCACAGTTATCTCCTGCCCGGTTTTTGTAATAAAGACAGCCTCTATATTATTGGCGGGCTCGCCTGCCATAACCTTCTTAAAGACTTCCATGCAGTGCGGTATTGTGTCCAGCCGCAGTATATCAAACAATGAAAGGCTCCCTATTTCAGCTTCTGTATATCCCATTATATTAAGCCATGCCCGGTTTACAAAGATGAACTTGCCGTCAGGCCCTACGCTCTGGATCATATCATGGGCATTTTCAAAGAGGTTGTTATACCTCTCCTCGGATTCTGCCAGCGCCTTTCGCGCATGCCTGCGCTCTGTAATATCACGAAATACCATGACAACGCCTGTGATGTTGCCGTCTTCACCCCTGATCGGAGCGCCGCTGTCATCAATATGGATCTTCTTGCCGTCTCTGGATATTAATATTGTGTGATTGGCAAGCCCGACTATCTTCCCTTCCCTGATCACCTTCTTCGCAGGGCACTCCTCCTTTTCCCCTGTCGCTTCATTTACAATATTGAAGACCTCTTCAACATCCCGTCCTATAGCCTCGCCTTCTCTCCAGCCTGTCAGGTCCATGGCGATAGAGTTCATGAATATCACCTTGCCTTCAGTATCCGTTGCGATTACCGCATCGCCGATAGACCTGAGCGTTACAAGAAACCACTCCCTGCTCTCCTTTAATTTTCTCTCCATGCGGCTTTTATAGAGAGCTATCTCTATCGTTCCCTTCAACTCCCGGTCATCAAAAGGCTTGGTGATGTATCCGAACGGCTCCGTAAGCTTTGCCCTCTCCAGCGTTTCGTCATCTACATAAGCAGTGAGATAAATGACCGGCACATTAAAGAGAGAGCGTATCTGTCCGGCAGCAGTGATACCGTTCATGTTTTCCTTCAGCATTATATCCATAAGCACGAGGTCCGGCTTCAGTTCTGATGCTTTTTGGATAGCCTCAGCGCCTGTTGATACAACAGCCGGCACAATGTATCCCATATTCTCAAGGCTCGTCTTTATGTCTTCGGCAACAATGCTCTCATCTTCAACCACCATTATTCTTGCCTTGAAGTCTGTTTCAGACATGATCCTCCTCTTTACATTTCATGATCGCTGACGTGACTTTTTTCTTTGAACCTTATCCGGAAACTTGTTCCCTCTGAGGCAGTGCGTTCTATTTTACCATTTAGCTGATTCTCTGATAAAGTAGCTACGAGTTTAAGTCCCAATGAACTTGAATTCTTAAGATCAAAATCCCCTGGTATGCCGATACCGTTATCACTGAGCGTCAGCTCAAGAATTTTGGATTTGGGATTTTGGATCTGGGGTTCCTCATTCTTAATTTCACTTTCCAATATTCTTCTGAGCCTAACATTGATCGTTCCGCGCCTGTCGCCCGGGAAGGCGTATTTTAATGCGTTAGAGACAAGTTCATTGACTATTAACCCGCAAGGGATGGCGGTATCAATATCAAGTAAAATATCCTCCGCTTCTATATTACAAGAAATCTTTTTTGTATCAATGCCGTAAGACCTGTACAGCCCTTTTATCAGATCATGGACATAATCTTTAAAATTTATATGCGCCAGGTCGCTTGTTCTGTAGAGCTTTTCGTGAATGAGGGACATTGATGTTATCCTGTTCCGGCTCTCCCTCAGCATTTCGATCTCTCTTTCATCAGCGCTCTTTCCTGCCTGAAGCCTGAGCAGGCTTGTTATTATCTGCATATTGTTCTTGACCCTGTGGTGAATCTCCTTCAGAAGGACCTCCTTCTCCTTTAGAGACGCCCTGATATGTTCTTCAGTCTTCTTTCGTCCGGAGATATCGCGTATAATTGCGATGAATATATGATCATCTCCTGAAAGGGCAGAGGCAACCGCAAGCTCAACAGGGAATTCGTGCCCTTTACGATGAAAGCCGGTTGTCTCTATAGTCTTGTTCAGTATCCGTCCCTCTCCTGTGGCAAGGAAGTGTTTGAGACCATCCTCATGCGCCTTGCGGTATGACAGCGGGATGATAGTATCGGCTGCCCTATGTCCTATTATTTCATGGCTGCTCCAGCCGAAGACCTTCTCTGCCTGCGGGTTCCATGTTGTAATCACGCCATTGATGTCCATTGTAATGATGGCGTCAAATGCGTTATTAACGATCAGGCGGGTCATCTCCTCAGCCTCTCTCTTTATCGCCATTGCAATCTCATCACGCGCGTCAACAACCTCTTTTGTCAAATATTTAAACCGCTCATGGAGAGCATAAAGCTCATCTCCTTTTTTAAGCTTTTCCTGCGGTATCCCCAGCGTCTTTTCAGAAAAGTCCGAAATCCGAAGGGTCAGCCGCCGTATACGATATGTGATCCAGAACATTATCACCGCAAAAGAGAGGATAAAGATGAAAGCGGATACAGCATGCCTCTGTCTCGCTTTCCAGACAACCGGCATGGTCAGCTTCTCAACCTCTGCCATAGAGATTAATGATACAAGGCTTATTGCCAGCCTGGGGTCTCCATAATCAAAGAATTCCTTGCCGACAATAAAATACTCCTCTTCCACTCTCTCAAGCGGTGTGCCGGCAGCAGCCTTTAAGAGGTTGGTGCTCGTTATTATTTGAAGACGCTCCCCTGACGACAGTAACGCCGTTATGTTTTCGCTGGCAGTAACGCCCAATGAAGCAATCAGGAACTTGTCATCAATTGGAGAGGCAAACATCAGTATTGCCAGCAGCCTGCCGTGTGAATCAAGAAGAGACTCTGAGGTGAGGAGATAGGGGGCATTCTCAATGTCGGTCATATAGTTTTGCCCGATGCTCTTTGAAAGAAGCAGGGTAGATGGTTTGAGCAAAGAGGGAGGAGGCGCTCCTTCCTTGTTCCGGTATACTTCTCTGACTCTCTTGTTCTTGTCTATCAGCAGGGCAAAACGGGGGTTTTCAAATATGCGCTGCAATGAGCGTTCTGGAAACCACAGCGGAGGCTGCCTGTAGTATTTGATCTTGATTTTATCTTTTGCAGACCATTTTTGCTTATTGATATAATTATTGAAATTCCGCGTCTGCAGGTAGACTCTTACAGACTGCTGAAAACTCTTTATGTAGTGGTCGAAACGGAGCCTGTCTTCCTCCGCCTGCCTCTCAAGCCTTTCATTCATCTGGGACAGGAAGATGCTTCTGATATTGCGGGTCTGAATATAATCCAAAACAGCCCAGACAATGAGCCCGATCAAGACGGTCACCGACAGCATCTTAATCGTTATAGGAGTGCGTTTGCGCCAGTTTTGAATTTTGGATTGAAAAGACATTAACTCTCTTCAGTCTGAATTTTTATCTCATGCTTTTACTGCAACCCTGAATAGCGTTAGTCTGCAAGGCCGCAAAAAAAGAGCTTGCTTCAGGTTATAATTTTAATGTTAGAGATTAATCGGTTCTTTAGTCAAGGCTCGCGCTTGTTGCGCAAGCATGAAAATAACTCCCCCCCCTCTTATCTTAAGAGGGGGGGCAAAGCCGGGGGCGTTACTTATTCCAGAATCAAGATGAGCGAACGAAAAAACGATTTCCAGAGGAGATTAGAGTTAAATGTTGACCGTCCTGCATATGGAGGGCTCTCTATAGGCAGATACGAGGGAAAAGTTGTAATGATAAAGGGAGCGGCCCTGCCGGGAGAGACGGTGGAAGTCGTTATTGAGCAGGAGAAGAAGGATTTTTCCATCGCATCAGTTGCAAGGATAATAAAACCTTCGCCGCACAGGATCGAGCCCGGATGCAAACTCTTCGGAATATGCGGCGGATGCCATCTTCAGCACGCCTCTTATGAAGAGCAGGTTGCGCTTAAAGCAGATATTCTCAAGGACTCCCTAAAGAGAACGGCAAAAATAGATATAAAGCTCTCAGCGGCGCTTGCAGCAGATAGTCCGTGGAACTACAGATACAGAGGGCAGTTTAAGATAGAGAATGGGAAGATAGGTTTTTACAGAGAGAAGAGCACAGACCTTATCGAGATTGATAACTGCCCTCTTATGAGAGATGAGATCAACCGTTCCCTTAAAGAGGTAAAGAATATTATTGGAGGGATAAACGCCAAAGAGATACACATATCCTGCGGGGATAATCTCATAGCACTGCTTAAAATCCCTGAACAAAGAAAAGCCGGAACCGGTTTTGACCGTATTGCTTCAACATTTCTTGATTCTGGTTTTTCAGGCCTGATAATCGAGACTGGCGATAAAAAGATTTTTAGATATGGCAAGCCATATCTAATGTTGAATCTTGTCGGAAACGACTTGCAATATACTGTATCGGCAATGAGCTTTTTTCAGAGCAACTGGGAGCTTAATCAGAGAGTGGCCAGGCTCATTAAAGATACGCTTCAGCCATACAAGGGTAAAAAGGTTCTGGATTTATACGCAGGCGCGGGGAATTTCTCCCTGCCTCTTGCCGGAGACGCGGAAGTCATTGCTGTTGAGGAAAACCCTTATGCAGTTGAAGACGGCTTGAGAAATCTGGAGATAAACAGAATAAACAATTGCGAGTTCATCAGGTCTTCTGCCGAAGACTTTCAGACGAGTGATAAGATTGATATCTTAATTCTCGACCCGCCACGGCCCGGACTCACTCAAAAGGCAATAAAGAATGTTCTTACAATGATGCCGGAGCAGATTGTTTATATATCCTGCGACCCCTCAACCTTCTCAAGAGACATCAGGAAGCTGTCGGAGAAATATTATGTTGAGTCTGTAAGGATGGTTGATCTCTTCCCCCAGACATTTCACATAGAATCACTCGCGTTTTTAAAATTAAGATAAAATTTTCTTGATCTTGCCTTGCCATTCTTATTATTTGTCTCTTTACCTCAACGACAGAACAGTTCTATTTTTTGACAACGGCACACGCATTGCATCATATGAATTTATTTAAGAAAAAGGGAAAGTATGATAATATTTAAAAAAAGGAGGAACAATATGAAAAGCAGCTACAGGCTTATATTCACTCTGGTATTTTTTTGCATATATCTGCTCTTTTCAGGATGCACAAAAAAAGAGGAAGCAGCCAAAGTATCCCTGAAAAATGGCCGGGGGCAGACAGAGAGCGTCAAGGAAAAAGAGGCACTGAAGATAGCGGTCTCTGCAATAATCTCACCCAAAAAGACCTTCATATTCTACAGGGATATCCTTGATTATATCTCAAGAAAGATGGGAGTACCGGTGGAACTGGTTCAGAGGGACACATATGCCGAAGTCAATGCCCTGGTGAAGGACAGGAAAATATCCGCGGCCTTTGTCTGCAGCGGCGCATACATTGACGGCAAGAGGGATTTCGGAATGGAACTGCTTGTTGCTCCTATGGCATACGGCGAGCCTTTTTACTATTCATACATAATAGTTCCCATAGGCAGCAAGGCCAAAAGACTTGAGGATCTTAAGGGCAAAAGATTTGCATTCACCGATCCGATGTCTAATTCAGGAAAGCTTGCTCCCACCTATATGGTCGGCAAGATCGGGGAGAGACCCGAGTCATTCTTCTCTGATATCATCTACACTTACAGTCACGACAAGTCCATAGAGGCCGTCGCCAGGGGTCTTGTTGACGCCGCCGCAGTTGACTCTCTTATATGGGATTATGCCAATGCGACAAATGCTGAATTTACATCCAAAACCAGGATCATAATAAAGTCTCCGCCGTATGGTATCCCGCCTGTGGTTATTCCGGCGGGGATGGCGCCTGAGCTCAAAGAAAAACTGCGGCATACTCTTCTGGATATGCACCTTGACGCTGAAGGGCGTTCTATTTTAGAGAAGGTGAAGATAGACCGCTTCATTAAGATAGAAGACAGCGCTTACGATTCCATAAGGGAGATGCAAAGGTTTCTTGATGAAAGGTAACCCTTTAACGGATAAATTTAAAAGCCGCTTCCTGAATGTGGGGCTCAAGGCCAAGTTTCTTATTGCTACCAGCATGGTCATTATTCTTCTGGGTTTGCTGACCGCCCTGTTCTTAAACAAGACACTGACTGATTCCTTGTACCATGAACTTGAACGTCATGGCTCAGTTATCACAAGAAATCTTTCCAGCAACTCCACTGACCTCATTCTCACACAAAACATGCTAAAACTGCAAAATCTTATTGATGACATGCAAAAAAATGAGGAAGACATAGCATATATTTTTCTCGTAAGTTCAAAAGGTACTGTCCTGGCGCACACCTTTGAAGACGGATTCCCGGCAGGACTCAAAGGAACTAACATCCCTGCGCCGGGCCAAGCCTACTCTGCTAAATTGCTTGATACGGAAGAAGGATATATACGGGACTTCGCTGTCCCGTTATTTAATCACATGGGGATGGCCCATGTGGGCATCTCAGAAAGCCATATAAGAAAAACCCTCTCACAGACAATGTGGGCAATTATTTTTATAACCTCGTTATTCCTGGGGATCGGAATGTTTCTGATAGATATTATTACTACCAATGTGCTCAAACCTATTAAGATGCTCTCTAACGGGGCCAGAGCAATAGGGTCAGGCAATTATGGTCACAGGGTAGAGGTAAAAACCAATGATGAGACGGGGGCTCTGGCCGCAACATTTAATAATATGGCCTCTGAGTTACAATCAAGCATTACCAGGCTCGAACAGGAGATTATAGTTCGCCTGAAGGCAGAAGTTGCTCTTAGGCTGTCAGAGGAAAAATACCGTTCTTTGGTTGATTTTACAACTGATTCCATATATTTAATTGATAATAATTACAAGTATCTTTATATAAACAAACAGCATCTATCAAGGCTGGGGCTGACAGAGGAGCAATATATAAATAAAGCTTACAGCGAGTTTCATTCAGATGAAGAAACAGAATTATTTATTAAAAAAGCCGGTAAGGTCTTTAAATCAGGGGAGTCTTTTCAATATGAATACAAAAGTTTAAGGGATGAAAAGTGTTTTCTTCAAACAATCAGCCCTGTTAGAGATCTAAATAATAAAATAACAGCTGTAACCGTTATATCAAAAGATATAACCATGCTTAAACAAACAGAAGAAAAGCTCTATTCTATGTCAATGACCGACGAGCTCACCGGTTTATACAACAGACGGGGTTTTCTTGCTTTAAGTGAGCAGCAATTAAAGTTAGCAAACCGTGAAAATAAAAAAATGTTTCTGATGTCTGCCGACCTTGAT
Source organism: Nitrospirota bacterium (assembly GCA_040758255.1). Classification (GTDB taxonomy): domain Bacteria; phylum Nitrospirota; class Thermodesulfovibrionia; order UBA6902; family UBA6902; genus JACRPZ01. The sequence goes on along the minus strand of JBFLVX010000057.1, from coordinate 2,617 downwards.
TTTCTGAAAATCATTAATGACACTGTGGGGCATCAAAGAGGAGATATGGAAATAATTAATGTTGCCAATATCCTGAAGGAGACTTTCAGAGAATCTGATATAGTGGCCCGTATAGGCGGGGACGAGTTTGTTGTTCTTGGAGTGGATACCCCTGACACCAACATTGAAACGCTTGCTGAGCGTTTAAGAGAAAATATAAATACACACAATGACAAAGCGGATGAACCGTTAGGGGAATTATCGTTGAGCTATGGGTTTACAATATATGACCCTATGCATCCCTGTTCTATTTATGAACTGCTTTCTGAGGCTGATGAATTAATGTACCAGCATAAAAGAAGGACGAGATAACCTCCTGCTTTTGCACATAAATATCATTCTTGATTACTTATGAACTCCTTAGTATATCGGCAGTGTCAAAAATCTTTCACACTTTTAAATCATTTTTACCGGGATTTAAAGCTGGCCGTGCTCGACCCAATAGACACATTGAGGCAGGAATAGGTCTATCTATTTAATTTTGCTGCAAGGAGGCTTCCGAAACCAACGCCGGTTGAGATCGCTGCCTCTACTACGGATATCATTCTTAATTAAATAAATCGCCGCCTAAATTTATGATATTATTCATTAACCGTTCAGATACGTAATGGAGCAAAAATCATGATGAATGACACTATCGTGAAATGGGGGGGGGAAAGTCTTGCTTAGGCAACATACAGCCATTACAAATTTTACGTCCACGTACTAATGGCGCTAATGGCGCGTACAACTGTAACATTCATTAAATTATCGAACATAATCAACCAATCAAGAGGGATGCTTAAAAGCTGTAGCTTTTTCGCAACCCTTAGTTTTACATTAGACGCATGAGGGAAACATTATGAATCGAGTAGGTATGCCGGTGAGACGGAGGCGCGCTGCCCCGTGCTATATCTTCGAGGGCCTGTGGTGGCAGACCCGTGAGGTCCCTCAGGTCTTGCCGTTCCTGCAGGCGCTTGCGGCATTCGACGGCGGCTTGTCTTTGAGTCATCGCACATTCCGGACCGGAGACGACCTTCGGTACTGGTTCAGCCGCATTCCAAAGGGGGATCGCTCATTGGTATACATAGCTTGTCACGGACGCGACGGCAACCTTGAGCCTGTTGACGGCCGCTCTAAAGTTTGGTGGGAAGATCTCATCGAGGCGCTCAAGGCAGCCAAGCCAGGAGCCATTGAGTTCCTCCACTTCGGAGCCTGCGAAATTGTCGAGGAAGGGAACCGTCGCAGCCGCCTTGAGGCACTCGCTGAGGCAAGCGGCGCACGATGGGTGTCAGGCTATACAAAAAGCGTGGACTGGCTCTCTTCAATGCTGCTTGACGTCGCTGTCGTTGCCGATCTATATCTGCCCTTTTATCACGACACCTATTGCCGCCGGCCTCAACTGCAGAAGCGCGCGCAGTGGTTCCTTCAGACATATGAGCAGATTGCGCGTGATCTCGGCTTCAGCGGCCTGGCGCGCAGGCTCAGAGGTATCAATGGGCTTGTGCCTGAACGCCTGCGAACTTGAAGAAAAGATGGCAAACAGTTAATAAAATTAATCAGATAACGTCTCGCCATTCTTTTTGTTGACTGTACGTTTAAAGTTGTGCTACCGTTCAGCTAATAACTGGTTCGAAGAAAAATGATTAATAATAAATTGAAAGATTTATTTGCCCGACGAGTTCACCATAGACGATGGGTATATATTCTTACTGCTATTCCGGCTCTTCTTTTTGCCTTATGGGGATGGGAATATGGCGCGTTCTTATTATATTTTTCTTTAGTAGCTTTATGCCTTGTCCAATTCATTTATCCAACATTATCAGGGTGGGCGGTATTGTTTGCTGTCTATCTGATGGGCGCAGGATCGTACGTCTATGTCTTCGTCAGAGATATATTTCAACTGATATCAGGAGCTAGGTCAGCAACTTCGATATTTATCGACTTGGATGATTCAATATTTTTCACAATCCTTATAGCCCTTATTGTGGCAATTGCTGTTGGCCTATATAAAATAAAACCAAAGCAAATAGCAATATAACAAGCGACTCAAGATCGTCGCGCAGACTTAGCCGCGCGTTCCACCTCGCTTCCCTTAAATTACCCAAAACTTAAAACACAGGCCGAGCATACATCGCTCTTACCCCTTCCCTTGCACAATCCTGAAATCCCATGATGGCAAAGCGCAAAGTCATATTTGATTGGGTCTTGCGGATCCATTTTCCTCAGAGCAGAGGTTATCTCCACAGCTGTTTTCCAGTCAGCGGCTTTTCTCCGGGTTAATCCAAGACACTGAGATATCCTCGCTATGTGTGTATCAAGAGGAATTATCAATTTTGAAGGCGGGATCTTATCCCAGACACCTAAATCCACATCTTTATTTCTAACCATCCACCTGAGAAAAAGATTCATGCGTTTGCACGCGCTGCCTCTTTCAGGCGATGGAAAGAAGTGGTTAAGTCCATGCGGTTTAAGATTTTTTTTATAAATTACCGATGTATCCAAACTCAAAAAGAAGTTTATGAATCCTGTAAGGGCGTTTTGAATGTCTTTATCCTCAGGCAGGTAGTTCTGATAAAAGAGGTTCCTGAGCGAGCCC
>JBFLVX010000056.1:0-13243 GCA_040758255.1 Nitrospirota bacterium | reverse complement strand
AACAAGAGTTATGATCCACTCCTACTGAGAGTTGCAGCCTTCAAGAAAACCCCCCTGCCAGTGTATGTAATCCCGAAACAGGATGAAACGATGGATCAGATAACGGCCATCGTGGAGAAGTCTCCGACCGTTTTAAACACAGGATCAGCAAGCTTTGAAGCAAGGATACCGTGGGTCAAGATGGTAGACTTCCAAGAGTTTCTTGAGACTCCAGGTCTTTACTATCAGGAAAAGCCTGTGTCACCTCTAAACCTGATAGAGATGGTTGCCACTACTCAGAGTGCAGCCCATTTTGACCAAAGAGTTCCTTGCGTTATAGAGGGCTTGAAGGACACTCCAATTGTATTCGAACACAATACGCTGAAGCATTACGTAGTGAAATTGGCTGAGCTTACCGTAAAGCTCGGCCATCTGATTCTGAATGATTGATGAGCAGTTGCGATAAGCCTAACCACTAATTGGAAATCGACCGCCAGAGCGTCATTCTTTAAGTGAGGTCAAGCATCCGTGAGCAGGTTTTGAAAACAAGGGTTGTTCGGCATAAGCTCTGGCGGCGGCTCAATTCGGACGCTCCCCACTCGCTCCGCTCGGCATCAGTTTACAAAACGGCCAATAAATGAAATAATAGAACAAACATGAGGAGGCTTAAAATGGCTACAAATGCCCAGCAGATATTGCAGGAGGTATTAACTCTTTCATTGAAGGATAGGGCAGCGCTTGTTAATGACATACTTGCAAGCCTTGACCAGCCGGATGAACAAATAGACCTTCTATGGCGTAAGGAAATTGACGATAGGGTTGCGGCATATCGTGCCGGCAATATCAGAGCTGTCTCTCTTGAAGAAGTTCTGTCAAAATATCGTAGATGATGCAGGTAAGGCTCCTTGAAATAGCCCAAATCGAACTTGATGACTCTATTGATTACTATAATTCTGAGTCTGACGGGTTAGGTTATGAGTTTTTAGCCGAGGCGCTTCATGCACTGGATCGGATTAAGAATTTCCCGGAGGCGTGGCACCCTTTTACGGACATCACACGCCGATGTCAACTGCATCGTTTCCCTTACGGAATTATATACCAAACATTGGATACAGAGATTCTCGTCATTGCAGTTGCCAATTTGCATAGAAACCCCACCTATTGGAAAGATAGAATAAAAGCGTGATAGAAAAAATTTTACTCCTCTCTCCAATACAATTCGCGGATGAATCAAAACAAATTGCCCCGCCGCAAGCGGACGGGGCAGAAAAGCCGATCAACAATGTTCATACAACTTACAGTATTTGGTAGTTTGAATTTTCAGGAATGATTCTCAGCCCCTGCCTTTTTTAGCAGCCTCTTCATCAAAGAACTTCTGATAGAGCACCTCCCACTCAGGCGATCCTTCGTATATCTTCTTTGAGTAAGAGCGGAGCTTCTGCTGAACCATTGAGTCAATATCTTTGGCTATCTTTACTTCCTCTGCGATAACCCTTTTTATCTCGCGCCTGATCAGGCTGTCATCGGCAAGAGGAGCAATCGCTTTTTTATCAACAAGACCCTTATAGATTATATGGCTGAGATGGCTGATCTTTTCATCAGAGAGTCTCACAGGACGATATTCCTTTCCGTGACAAGTCTTTTCTTTGTCATCTCAAAGAGCCTGCGGTAATCAAGCCGTCCCTTCTCTATCTCCGAATCATGCTGCTTCAGTATCTCTCTCACTTCCGCGTTAAGCTTCTCTTCAACCATAAGTTCATTGAGCAGCAACTCTCCGAGGTACTCCCCCACCTTCTCTCGCGGCTCTTTCATCTCGACAAGCCCCTTCTTAAGAAGCTCCTCAAGGATCTTCTTTGAGAGAAGAGATACCTGATTTTGGGGGATCCTCATTATTTCTCTACAAACGGCAGTAAGGCTATATTCCTTGCCCTCTTTACAGCCATTGTCAGCTCTCTCTGATGCTTTGCGCAGGTGCCTGTCATTCTGCCGGCTATCAGCTTGGCTCTCTCCGTAATGTAATGTCTGAGAGTCGGGATGTCTTTATAGTCAATAAAAACAACCTTGTCCGCGCAGAATCTGCAGTATTTTTTCCTCTGAAATCTCCTGCCCCTGAATTGCAATTTTGGTGACTCCTTTGTATTTCTGTTATTCATATTGTTTTATCCTTAATTTTTTTTGTTGCTGTAAATTATTAAAACGGCTCTAAATCAGTCGTATCATCGGGAGGCATAACCTCCCCTTCTCCTGATGAGGCGCCTGTGCCCGTATCACCCCTGCCTTTTGATGAGAGAAAACGAATGCTCTGGGCAACAACTTCATGCTTGCTTCTCTTCTGCCCTTCTTCTGTCTCCCACCGTCTCTCCTGCAGTCTCCCTTCAACGAGCACGCTCTTGCCTTTGTTCAGGTACTGTCCGCAGGTGTCGGCCTGTTTGCCGAAGACAACCACATTTATATAAGTGACTTCTTCTTTCATCTCATCGCCCTGCTTATATTTGCGGTTGACGGCTATCCCGAAATTACACACGGAAGTGCCCTGAGGCGTATATCTCATTTCAGGATCTCTTGTGAGGTTGCCTATGAGAATGACTTTATTGAACACCTTATTTATCCTCCTCTTCAGAGATGTTCTCTTCCGGGGACTCTGTATTCTGCTGAACTTTCTCTTCTTCAACCGGAGAAGCTTCTTTAGCAGCGGTCTCTGTTGCGGCTTTGGCCAAAGATGCCATTACTGCCTCGATCTGCTTCTTTTTCTGCAGCCTTACAACCATAAACTTGATTACGGTGTCAGTGACCTTGCAGAAACGCTCAAGCTCAAGGATGGTTGACGGGGGGGACTTGAAGAGCAGCAGGATGTAAATGCCTTTATCCTGTTTGTTTAATTCGTAGGCAAGTTTTCTGGTGCCCCAGTTCTCGGATTTGAGGATCTCTCCTCCCTGCTTGGTGATCTTCTCCTTAACCTTCTCAACCGTCTCTTCAACCGCCTTGGCATCAAGGCCGGGGTTAAGGATCATTATCTTTTCATAAAGATTCATCGTTTACCTCCTTCTGGATTATTTTCTTCGCAAGTGCTGCTGAAAGCAGAATGTTTTGCGAAAGCAAGCCCCTGTATTTGTTTAAACAGGAGCAAAGAGTATATGTTTATATCATATCAGGAGAATAAAAATCAAATAAGTTGACCCTCTTCATCCGCAGTCCTTATAATAGGCTCGATGAACAGGGCGAATAAATGGATAGCGAGCGTATTCCTACAGCTTGCTGTAGGGTCAAGCGAGCGAATGCATTGAAAAATATTCCTTACATTAGATTTCCTGTACCTTGCTACAGGAAATATCAATTTCTTTTAGGATTGGCATTATTTCTGCTTCTAATATCTTCAGGCTGCTCGGAGCAGGAGAGCACCAAAAAGGTGAGCCTTGCCGGGAGGAGCGCGGAGACTCCAGGCAAAACCGAAGCCCCTTCCAAAGATACCATATGGTTTGGTTTTGATCTCAGGCTTGGCCCAAAAGAGGAGATAAAGATATACGCGCCTTTCCTTAAATATCTCGAAGAGGCAACAGGACGCCATTTCCGTATAAAATTCACTGAAAAGTATGAGAATACACTTAAAAACCTCGGGGAAGGAACCACCCACTTTGCCGCTATCGGCACACTCAGCTACGCGATAGGCAGTGATATGTACGGCATAAAGTATCTGCTGAGCGGTGTTAATCAGGAAGGGGATCCGAGATACCATGCGGCCATAATCACTGCGCCTGAGAGCAAAATTAATGACGTAAAGCATCTGAAGGGAAAATCTTTCTGCTTCGGCTCTAAGATGTCAACACAGGGGCATCTTATACCGAGAAAAATGCTTGAGGATGTTGGAATTACACTTAAGGATCTGAGTCATTATAATTACACCGGCTCTCATGTCAATACCGTGAGCGACGTCTTAAAGGGCGAGTGCGACGCGGGGGGCATACAGGATGTGCTTGCAAATAATCTTGCAGCCGAAGGAAAGATAAAAATTATAGGTTATTCCGAGCCTTATCCAAGCAGCATCATTGCCTACAATAAAGACGTTAACAGCGATACGGTCAGGGCTGTCAAGGGCGCGCTTCTTGCGTTTGAACCGAGAGGCAGGCATAAATATATGCTTTATGACTGGGACAAGACCGAAATGCCGCTCGGCTTTACAGTTCTGAACGAGTTTGAGATCAGCCGCGTAACCGCCCTTGCAAGAAAATATGATCTGATAAAAGAGCAGAGATGAAATTAAGAACAAAGATCGCCTCCCTTACAATAGCAATAGCTCTAAGCGTTGCAGTCCTTATCCTTATCCCGGTCAGGGGGGTGGTTATAAACGCATTCAGGGCAGAGCTCGGCAAGAAGGCATCCTCTATTGCCGCCAACCTCTCTGACAGGATAGCGAACTTTATACTCCTTGGCGACAAGTTTCAGACGGAAAAGGCATTTTATGAAGTGCTTGAGCAGGAACCGGACCTGGAATATATATTCGTCACTGATGAGGCAGGGGTTATGTTTGCGCATACGTTTGACAAAGGGGTGCCAGCAGGCGTTCTCTCATGGAATCCCCTGAATGCAAAGGTGTCTAATATACAGCTTCTTAAGACGGAAAAGGGTGATATAAGGGATGTCGGGGTAAATGTATTTGAGGGGATGAAGGCGGAGCTTCATCTGGGCATAAGGGAGGACAGTTTAAAAGATACTCTTCTGAAGATGAGATATTTGACCCTTCCCGCCATCGTCTTTGCGATACTCCTCGGAGCGGCGGCGTCCATTTTATTGAGCCGCTTCATTACAAATCCGTTGAGTGAATTTACAGGGTTTGCAAAGGTCCTCGGCAAGGGTGAGTTCGGCGGCAGAGTAGAGGTTAGGTCGCGGGATGAGATAGGGGAGCTTGCCCATAGCTTTAATAAACTCTCCATGGAGCTTAAAGCAGCAATGGAGAAGATGGGAGAGGCGTATACGTATACACACCTGCTTCAGACTGAAAAATTATCATCCATCGGGCAGATCTCGGCAGGGCTGGCGCATGAGCTTAAGAACCCCGTGACAACCCTTAAGATGCTCTTTCAGGCATTTATGGAAAATCCCGACATGACAAGAGAGGATGCCGCGATCATAAATAAAGAGATAGAGAAGATAGACAACGTGCTCAACAGTTTTTTAGGGTTTGTAAAGGAGAAGGGCTTTCGTTTCTCGGAGATAAATATTGATAAACTCATTGACCGCATCTTGTCGCTTGCATCCTTTGACCTTGACAGTTATGGTATAGTTGTGCAAAAAGATATGACGGACAGCCTTCCCTCTATCACAGGTGACAGGGCTCTGCTGGAGCAGGTCTTTCTGAACCTGATAATTAACGCAGTTGAGGCGATGCCTGACGGAGGAGAGATCAGGATATCCGGCAAGACTGATAATAATTTCGTGGATGTAATGATCTGGGATAAGGGCGGCGGCATACCGGCTGAACTGAAAGCAAAGGTCTTTAATCCCTTCTTTACGACAAAAGAGCATGGCACAGGGCTTGGACTCTCAATAGCATATAATATAATCAACGCTCACAGGGGTGAGCTCTTTTTTGACACAAACGAAGGGGTTGGAACGGTATTTACAGTAAGGCTGCCGAAGGCGGAGCAGGCGAAAATAGTGACATAAGGAAATATTAGGATGGAGAATATTCTTGTAGTTGACGATGAGCCGGGCGTATGCCATTCCTTCAAGAAGGTTCTTGGCAGAGAGGGCTACAATGTCATAACAGCCTCAAACGGCAAAGAAGCTGTTGAAAAAGCGGGCGCTGAAAACCCGGCCCTCGTCATTATGGATGTTTCAATGCCTGAAATGGACGGCCTTGAGGCCCTTCAGAGGCTAAAGCTCTTATACCCTGAACTTACAATAATAATGATGACAGCGTACTCCACTACTGACAAGGCTATAACGGCGATGAAGTACGGAGCTTACGATTATCTCATTAAGCCCTTTGAGAACGTAAAGCTCATATCCCTTGTTGAGAAGGCGATACTTCCCGGCAAAAAAGTCTTCCCCATTAGTCCGGAGGAGAGTATAAAGTGGGCTGGCGAAAAGATTGTCGGAAAGAGCCCGGCGATGCTTGAGATATATAAGAAGATAGGACAGGTTGCGGAGAGCGACATAACCGTTCTTTTAAGGGGAGAGACAGGCACAGGCAAGGAGAAGATAGCGAGAGCGATCTATGAGCACAGCAAAAGAAACGACAGGCCTTTTCTACCGGTAAATTGCGCGGCTATCCCTGAGACGCTTCTTGAGAGCGAGTTATTCGGCCATGAGAAGGGCGCGTTTACGGGCGCAGAGAGCAGAAAGTTAGGCAAGTTTGAGCAGTGCGATAAAGGGACGATGTTTCTTGATGAGATAGGCGATATGCCTATGCCGCTTCAGTCAAAGGTCTTAAGGGTTTTGCAGGACGGATGTTTTCAGCGGGTGGGAGGAAATGATTTAATCAAGACGGATGTGAGGATTATCGCTGCAACAAACAAGGACCTTGAAACCATGGCTAATGAGGGAAAGTTCAGGGAAGACCTCTACTGGCGTTTAAATGTTGTGAGCATAACCGTGCCGCCATTAAGGGACAGAAAAGGCGATATTGAAGATCTGGTGCATTATTTTGTTCAAAAATTCAATAGCGAATCAGGCAGAAATATAAAAGGTGTTTTGCCTGAGGTGATAAAGGAGTTTCAGAATTATGACTGGCCTGGCAATGTAAGAGAGCTTCAGAGTATTGTCCAGAGAGGAATGTTATTGTGCCAGAAAGATTTTGTCTCGCTTGACGACTGCGAGTGGCCTCCGGCAGAAGGAATTTCAGATCTTAAAACAAAGGATATTGAGAGGATGCTTTCCGATGCAGCTTATGAAGTTCTTAAAAGGGGAGGGGAAAATATATATAAAGAATCAGTCACCGCATTTGAACGCATTTTGGTCAAAAGGGCGCTTGAACTTAACAAGAGCAATCAGGTGACGACGGCAAAGTTCTTAGGCATTTCAAGAAATACACTTCGAGAGAAGATGAGCCCGGATAAAGACGAGAATCTGCGCAAAGACTGAACAACTTGTCAGGTTTTTGCACAGATTGTAGAGGGATGTTCCTTATTTTATCTGAAAATTCAAAGAGATTATCTTGGCATTGATATTGCATTGCTTATACTCTGTTTGTAAATCGCCATGTTCTGTCATTCCGGCTTGTCCGGAATCTTTATTAAGAAACAATCGGCTTATTTTAAGCCTCAAACTAATAACCTTTATTAAGGAAGGAGAATTCAGCATGAAGAGAAGTAGTCTTATAGTATTGATGGCAGCGCTGCTGCTTGTGTCGTTCATCTCGTTTGCATCTGCAGAGAGCTTGTTGGACGAAGTAACAAAGAGGGGTACGGTCCGTATAGGACACGGCAACGCAACTCCGCCGATGAACTATATTAATGACAAAGGCGAGTGGACAGGTTTTGATGTAGACCTCGGCAGCGCGATTGCGGAAAAATTAGGCGTAAAAGTTGAAAGGGTGCTGGTTGACAATAAAACAAGAATAGCCTTTTTAGCGAACAGATCAATAGACATCTCTCTGGCAAACATAAGCCAGACGAGAAGCCGTGAAGATCAGATGGATTATGCAGAGCCGCCGTACTTCTGGACAGGAAAGATCTTTTATGCGAAAAAAGGGAAGATCAAATCAATAAAAGACCTCGGTGGAAAGAAAATAGGCGTGGACCAGGGATCAAACGCTTTTACCGCAGCGCCGCAGGAGATCGCAAAAGTAACAGATAAAAAACCCGAGATGCTCTCTTTCCAGAACAGCGCAGAGGGTTTTCTTGCATTAAAACAGGGCAAGATTGACGCATACTCGCAGGATGCACAGATCATGGCATCAGTTGCAGGCAGCCTTGGAGCAGAGTATGAGGCAGTAGGCGGCGCAATCTGGAGCGCGGGACTTTATGGGATCGGCGTTCCTGAAAACGAGAGCGACTTTAGAGACAAAATAAGCTTCATACTTCAGGACATGATGAAAGACGGGACATACGAGAAGATTTATCAGAAGTGGTTTGGTCCGAAAGGAATCGCCCCGCTTTCGATAAACGCAAGGCCTCGTTTGCCTAAAGAGACTTTCGGCGATATGCTGTATACATGGCCTGATTAATATCAGTACATATAGTTCATAGTAAAACGCAGAGAGGCACGGAGAATCCTTCGCGCCTCTCTGTTTGCATTTAGTGCTGTTTAAGGGGTAATATTTACGAATCATGAAGTTCCTCAATCTAAGATATGACTTCGACTGGAGCATTCCCTTTACTGAACCTTACCTTGGCTGGCTGATCACCGGCGTCAAGCTGACACTCCTGATAGCCGTTGTCACAGCAATAATGTCTCTGCTTATCGGAACCGCGCTTGCCATACTGAGGGTTTCGAGATTTAAGTTCCTGAACATACCGGCTAAAATATATGTTGAGATCGTAAGAAATATTCCCGGCCTCTTCTGGCTGCTATTCTTTTATTTTATATTTCCCCAAATGCTGCCGTTCGGTTTGACGGACAAGATTAATCAATACGCATATTACTCGGTAGTGGCAGGCATTCTCGGCCTTACTGTTGATAATTCCGCTTATGTTTCCGATATTGTCAGGGCAGGGATCTTGGCTGTGCCGAGAGGCCACATAGAAGCTGCTGTCTCAACAGGACTGAACAGGCTCCAGCAGCTGCGATACATAATTCTGCCTGAGGCGTTCAGGACCATCCTTCCGCCGCTTGGCACCAGAATGATTCATAATTTCAAGAACAGTTCTCTCTGTATGGCAGTAGCAGCCCCTGAACTTACGTGGGCAACTCAACAGATTGAATCAATCACGTTCAGAGGGCTTGAGGTGACCTTTCTCGCAACGGTATTTTATGTAAGCATCGCTCTTTCCATGGCGATGATAATTATCAGGCTTGAGAAGAGATGGAAGATAGATATGACCAGCATTACCAGGGTGAGGACATAAATGGAATTCTTCTTTGAGCAGCTCGCAAACTGGAAATTTTATCTTATCGGCGGTTTTCCAAAATATCCGTTAACCGGACTCACTCTGAATATTATCCTTGCCATCCTTTCTATAGGCTTCGGACTCTCTTTCGCGATAATCCTTGGCCTGGGGAGGATCTCCAGCAGATGGTACATTCGCCATTCATGCGGCGCCTGCGTAGATGTTGTGAGATCAACCCCCCTGCTGCTGATAATCTTCTGGTTTTACTTCTTTCTGCCGATAATCGGGGCAAAGCTCTCGCTCTTCTGGTGCGCTGTCATCTCTCTATCGGTATATGCCGCAGCTTATCAGGCGGAGATAGTAAGGGCAGGCATACTGGCAGTGCCGGCGGGACAGATGGAGGCTGGGCTATCCACAGGGATGTCAAAGCCTCAGGCGCTCGTCAGCATTATCTTCCCTCAAGCGTTCAGGATGATGCTACCTTCTTTTGTGAGCTTCTTTAACTCGATGTTCAAAAACACATCTACAGTTTATATCATCGGGATTGTGGATCTCACGCGCACAGGCATAAATATAAGTCAGCTCAGGCCCAACAGGATATATGCGGCATACGCATGCATGGCGCTGGGTTTCTGGATAGTCTGCTTCGCACTCTCTTTGTCTGCCCGACAGCTTGAAAAGAGGCTCGGCATACTTGACTATGAGTCCTATAAACCTGAGATATGCAGAGAAGACCTTGTTCTGCTGCCGCTGCCGAAGGCTGTTAAGAGATTTCTTATAACAAAGAGGTAAGTTCCGCTTAGAAGTTCTTCCGGACTTTCATTCCTTGACTATTGACCGATAAGTGAACAGCTTGTTCAAATATTGAGCCTCCAATTGTTTCTTTCTATTTTCCAACCATTGTATTTTAAAGAATTATTTATGGTATGGAATTTGCAGTTCAATACAAGTTTATTCTGCTAAATTCATGAATGTCTTTGATGAAAAATTAAATCAGGTTGCACGCTATCCTCTGACCGCAATAGACCTCACCACGCTTCAGGTCAATATTGGATATAAATGCAATCTGCATTGCACCCATTGTCATGTAAATGCCTCTCCTGCAAGAACAGAAGAGATGTCATTACAGACAGTTGAGCAAATAATCAACATCTTAAGAAGATACGATGAGATGAGCACCGTTGATATCACCGGCGGCTCACCGGAATATAATCTTCATTACAGGCATTTTGTAAAGTCAGCGGCTGATATGGGAAAGAAGGTGATAGTGCGTTCCAATCTGGCGGTAATCACCGAATCGGGTATGGAAGAGATTCCTGAATTCTGGGCAGAACATAAAGTTAAAATCGTTGCTTCTTTGCCCTGTTATACCGCGGAAGGCATTGACGGTCAGAGAGGAAAAGGCACTTATGATAAGGTAATTTCAGTATTAAAACGGCTTAACAGGCTGGGTTACGGGCAGGAGGGAAGCGGACTGGAAATAGATATTATGTTCAATCCTGCCAAAGAAGGCATTGCCCCTGACCAGAAGATGCTGGAGAAGGCCTACAGGGAAAAATTAAAAGAGATGCACGGCATAGCCTTTAATCATCTCATAGCATTAAGCAACATGCCGGTGGGAAGGCTCGGAGAGGCGATGTCCGATGATGAGAAAAAAAATTATTTAAAAGAGCTTGAGGAGAAGTTTAATCCTGCAACAGTAGAGAACCTCATGTGCAGGCACCTGATAAGTGTTTCACCTGAGGGGAAATTATATGACTGCGACTTCTGGCAGATGATCAATCTTCCCGTGAAGAACGGCAGTTCAAGAATTGAGGATTTTGATTACAACAGATTAAAGAACAGGGAGATCATAACCCTGCCGTTCTGTTTTATGTGTACGGCGGGAGCTGGTGCAAGCTGCAGCGGGGCGCTGGCGTAGAAAATGAAAGAGGTTCTTTTGGAGATTGTTTTAACGGCTGTTTTTACATTGTTGTTTATCGTTTCTACTACTCAGGCATTTGCAGAGGAGAAAAATCCCCCCCCGCCCCCCTTTGTCAAAGGGGGGATTGAAGGATTGAAGGATGAAAAATTATATTCATACTACTGCTCGCCGTGTCATGGAGTGAAAGGGGACGGAAACGGCTTCAATGCGAAGAATCTCGATCCCCGTCCGGCAAATCACACGAATCCAAATCTTATGACTAAAAGAACTGACGAGGAGCTTTTTGACGCGATAAGCGGAGGAGGAAAAAGAGTCGGCAAATCAACACTAATGCCGCCGTGGGGAAATACATTTGATAAGGGGCAGATTAAGTCGCTTGTGCAGTATCTAAGGAAGCTGTGCAAATGTGAAGGAGAGTAATTTGAAAAAATCCCCCTCAATCCCCCTTTTTCAAAGTGGGACGTACTCATTTCCCCTCTTTGGCAAAGAGGGGTTAGGGGAGATTTTATAAAGCAATTCTCATAAACCTTAAATAAAGGAGGAGTGAAAATGGAAGTCAAAGAGAAAGAAGTATCAGAAGAGACCTGCATAACCCGCAGGAATCTTCTAAAGACCGCAGGCTACGCAGGAGCGGCAGCCCTTGTTTTAGGCGGACTGGCAAGCAAAGCCTCAGCTTCCGGGGGCAATTATCCGCAGGTGAAGATCGCAAACATCAAGAATCTTACAGCAGGCAAGACGGTGAAGTTCGATTATCCGCTTGAGGGAAGGAAAAACATCCTCGTTAATCTCGGATGCAGTGTTGAAGGAGGAGTTGGGGCGGAGAAGAGCATAGTGGCATACAGCGCGTTCTGCACTCATCTTGGATGCGGTGTTGACATGGATAAAGAAAGCGGGATGTTGATATGCGAATGCCACCAGAGTATCTATGACCCAAAACAGAGCGGGAAGCTCATTGAAGGGCCGTCTCCCTCTAATCTGCCGATGATCGCATTGGATGTGGATAAGAATGGTGATATATTCGCGGTCGGCGTAGCCGGACTTATTTATGGACTCAGAAACAATCTACTTGACGGCGAGGAGGTAAAGTAAATGAGCGATGAAAAGAGATATTCAAGAAGAGATTTATTAAAGGTTTCAGCGGCAGGGGCAGCCGGAGCCTGTATCATGACGAACGGTGTGCCGGCCTTTGCCGCAGGTTTGGGAGCTGCCAGGGCAAATGAGTTTGCAGAGCTTCCGCCCGCGAATGCCGAGACTTATGATACCGCTTGCCGTTACTGTCATGTAATGTGCGGATACAAAGTTTATATCTGGCCTAAAGGCACAGGCAGAAAGCCGGAGAAGGAGAAGTTTTTTCCTGTTGAGAAGATGAGGGGCGATTGGCCCAATCCCGTCTTCACTATCGAAACAAAAAAGGGCGGTAAAGACGTGAACATAATGGTTGTGCCTGACAACAAGGACGTGGCAAGCGGATCAAACTACTCTGTGCGCGGCGCCTTCAACGCCCAGAGCTTATACTCTGAAAAACTTCCTACAAGGATACGCCTCAAGAAACCGATGATCCGCAAAGGCGGCAAGGGCGGCACTCTGACCGAGGTCTCGTGGGATGAGGCTCTCGAATTCTGCGCGGCAAATCTTAAAAAGATTATCGAGAAGCACGGCCCTGACGCGGTCGGCGCGGTGTACGGCGACTGGGGATATCTCCAGAATACCCACGCTTTTCTGAAGTGGCTCTTCACAGGAATAAAATCCAGCACCCTTGCAGGAAACGGCTACCTCTTCTGGGGCGATGAAAGCGCAGGGCTCGCGGATGTTGTTGGCGGAGGAACAAGGTCATTTACAGTGGAAGATTTCACAAAGACCAAACTCATCTTCTGCGCCGGGAAGAATATGAAGGACACAGGCTCATCATGGTATTACAATGCGCTGACTAAAGGCGGGATGAATAAAGGCGACATCAAGATGATCTTTGTTGATCCGAGAAAGACGCAGATGGCTGACGATGCTGTAAAGAGCGGAGGTTTATTCCTTCAGATCAATCCGGGAACAGATGCGATATTAGGCGCATCACTTATGCACCTGCTCGTTAAGAGTGATCAGTACGACAAGGAGTTTGTGCAGAAGTACACAACGGGCTTCGATACTCTCAAAGAGACCGTATCAAACAGCAAATTCGCTCCTGAGAACGCTGAGAAGGTTACGGGCATTCCGGCGGCAAAGATCAAGGCTGCGGCGGATATGCTTGCAAAACACAAAGGCCAGACAATGGTTCTCTTTGAGAAGGGGATCATGCATCAGGTGACAGGCTATGAAAATGAAGTCTCATACAGTGCTATGGGGATTATCCTCGGCAACG
>JBFLVX010000055.1:0-13357 GCA_040758255.1 Nitrospirota bacterium | reverse complement strand
CACCCTGCATGCGCCGCACATACCTGTGCCCTCAACCATCACAGGATTGAGGCTTACGAGGGTTTTGACCCCACAGGGTTTTGTCATCTCAGATACAGCCTGCATCATGCGCACCGGGCCTACCGCAATAACCAGGTTAACCTTGCTCTCTTCAATAACCTCTTTCAGTGTCTCTGTGACAAGCCCCTTTTTGCCAGAACTTCCATCATCAGTGGTCAGCAGAATTTCATCAGCGTATTGGCTGAATTTATCCGGCCAAACCAAGAGTTCTTTTGCGCGCGCGCCGAGGATTACAGTGACTTTATTTTGCGCTCCCTTCAATGCTTTCAAGATTGGGAACAATGTTGCAGAGCCGA
This sequence comes from Nitrospirota bacterium, assembly GCA_040758255.1. Lineage (GTDB taxonomy): Bacteria > Nitrospirota > Thermodesulfovibrionia > UBA6902 > UBA6902 > JACRPZ01. The sequence continues at coordinate 13,001 of JBFLVX010000055.1, read as the reverse complement.
TGCCTCCGCCGACCAGAACGCAATGGCCATATCTTTCCACAGGAGTGGCATGTCCAAGAGGCCCCGCAATATCTCTAACCGCGTCACCGGCTTTCAGCATAGAGAGTTCCTCTGTTGTCTTGCCTATTGTCTGAAAAAGCAGGGTTATCGTGCCCTTATCACTGTCAGAGTCAGCGATAGTAAGGGGAATACGTTCCCCTTTCTCATGAATGCGCAGGACAACAAAGTTGCCTGCCTGATGGTGCTTTGCAATATAAGGAGCCTCTATAATCAGAGAGGTAACTTGAGGGGCGGCAATCTCCTTATGCAGTATTTTAAACATCTTCTTTCTCCGGGAGGTTCATTAAACAGCAATGTATAACTGTTTTTAAGTGTGATATTATATCAAATATTATCAATGTTGCAGTAATCAAGGGAGAAAAGGAGGCAAGTCATGACAAAAGTGCTTGTGCTTTACTACAGCATGTACGGCCATATCGAAACAATGGCAAAAGCAGTTGCCAAAGGCGCAGAAGGCGTTGAAGGGGTTGAAGTCGTTATCAAGCGCGTGCCGGAGTTAATGCCTGAAGAAGTTGCCCGGCAGGCCGGGGCCAAGATGGATCAGGCGGCTCCGATAGCCTCGGTTGATGAACTTTCCAACTATGACGCGATTATATTTGGAGCGCCGACACGTTTCGGTAACATGTGCGCTCAGATGCGTAACTTTCTTGACCAGACCGGCAAATTATGGTTTAACGGGAGCTTGATTGGAAAGGTGGGCAGTGTCTTCACATCAACCGCCACTCAGCACGGCGGACAGGAGACAACTATTACATCGTTCCATACAACTCTACTTCATCATGGGATGATTATTGTCGGCGTTCCATACTCATGTCAGGAGATAATGAATATGAACGAGATAACAGGGGGTTCGCCTTATGGAGCGAGCACCCTCGCGGGGTTAGACGGAAGCCGCCAGCCGTCAGAGAACGAGATAAAGATAGCCCGTTTTCAGGGAAGACACATTGCGGAGATAGCGAAGAAGCTGAAAGGCTGAAGGTTTTTGTTTTATGCAATGAAAACAAACTTTATTAAGAAAAATGATATGCTGCCGATATCACTGTGCAAGAATTTCACATCCGCCGATGACGCGCAGAATTTTAAGCGCGGCCATATTCTTATCAGAAAGATTGAATACCATAAAAAGTGGGAGAGGGAAAATCAACGGCTGGATACTTCGGAAAATCAAGCGAGTTATTACTACAAGACGGATAATATGACGATTAACGGCGGTCTAACTTATATAAATCCGGTTTACATCTTATCCACATCAGGCCCCGATTCTGACAGGGCTAAATGTAAAACAAAATTTGGTGGTTACGAAGTTAGAGTAATAAATCCGGCATTATTCAAGGTTATGTTACAAAAAGCGTGGGAGGCCAATTCATTAGTGCCAGCGTTTTCTTTCAATGTTTTTCAAGTTGAATACTCAAAAGGTGAACTACGGGAGGAGCCTCCATATATGTTAGAACCTCACGGTTTATCTCTTTATCAAAAAAGTAAAGATCATATTGACGACGATGAATACAGGTTTGTTTTTGTCTGTAACATGAATCCGTCGGCCAATTATCCTGACGCTCTCACATTAAATATCGATTCTAAAGATATCTTCGTTTGATTCGAAAAATATGCTGAAGTGGGGTCGTGGGACCGCATCTTGAATTTTAGCATTCTCCATTGTTTGGATTCTCCGGATTGCGGCAGCTCAACTACCTCATCAGGTTTTCCCGCGACAGACAGTGTTTGAAGATTCAGTCCATATTTGGTACTATTAATGGACTGGAGGTGTCATAATGAAAATCAAGGAAGACATTAAACCTATTTCCTACCTGAAGTCACGATCTGCCGACTTAATATCCCAAATCAACGAAACTCATCGGCCGGTGATAATTACTCAGAACGGCGAACCACGCGCAGTTATTCAGGACGCGGAGTCCTATGAGAAGACAATCAATTCTCTAAATCTGCTGAGAATATTGGCTCATGGGGAGAAGGCCGTTCAAAAAGGCGAGGCCATAAAACAGGAAGACCTTTTTAAACGGCTTGATGAAAAATTAATAACGAGAAAGACATAAGTAGATTATGAAACGATTCGAGGTTGAGTGGGCTCAGCCGGCAAGCAGGGATTTGGAAAGCATTATTGATTATATCTCCCAGGATAATGTTGATACCGCTATTACTATTTTTGAAAAGATTAAGTCGAAATGTAGGGCATTGAATCAATTCCCGGATAGAGGCAGAATCGTTCCGGAACTGAGGGCGTATGGAATGTTGAGTTATCGGGAATTAATAATTTCACCATGGCGGGTTATCTACAGGGCGTCTGATCGAAAAGTTTACGTTCTTGCTGTAATTGATTCAAGAAGAAGCATGGAAGATATTTTAATAGAAAGATTTTTATAAAACCAATATAAGTCCTCCTGAGGCGGGGCTTTTGTTGAGGGGTGTATATACAGAATATAGAGGGAAAAAATGGTGGGCAGTCGCAGAATCGAACTGCGGACACGAGGCTTTTCAGGCCTCTGCTCTACCGGCTGAGCTAACTGCCCGTGAGGGAAACTATAACTCATGCTTTTTTCTATTGTCAAGCTGAACGTATCTCAGTTTGCTGTTTTGTAATCCGCGGATGGCTAACTCAAATAATGCAGACATTGTTCAAAAATTTATTTAACTCGATGAATTTTTATTAAAATTATGCATAAGTCTTGTGTGAAAATATGCGCTGGTACTTTAATGCCAACAAAGTTAAGGTATCGAAAAATAAATTCTTTCACAACATCTGCATTATTTTAAATGTATTTTCTGGGTTAATAACCCTTTGTGAATAATCATTTTTTATGCTTAAGAAGACAGATATAACACTCGCAATATTTTCGGGGATTCTACTTATCGCGGGATTCCCACCTTTTGACTTTTATCCGCTTGCGTGGATTGCCCTTGTTCCTCTTCTTATAGCCCTGTGGGAAAAAGAAGCAAGGGCATCCTTTATGCTTGGAAGTCTGGCAGGCGTCATATTTTTTCTCGGGACAATTTACTGGGTCTTTAATTCCATGTACCAATACGGTAATGTCCCGGCAGTTTTTTCCGTGTTGCTTATGATAATGCTCTCTCTTTATCTCGGCGTTTATATCGGCATCTTTGCGGTTATCTTCAATTCCCTTTCCAACCGCTCGAGGTTCCCCTCCATCGTCACAGTGCCTGTTTTATGGGTCACGCTTGAGGTTATCCGCACATATGCCTTTACCGGATTCCCGTGGTCAATACTTGGTTATTCACAGTATAAGTTTCTGCCCCTTATTCAGATATCGGATATAACAGGAGTTTACGGCATATCATTTCTTGTTGCCGCGGTAAACGGCGTTATCTTTGATGTTTCCTTTCACCGTCCCAGAAGAGTTAATAAGATGCCCCTCTTCCCGGAGAGGCCTATAACCGCGAGCATTATTGCCTGCGTCATAATTTTATTGCTGACGCTTGGTTATGGGATATGGCGGATGAACGCTGACATAAACGGCAGGAGGCTCAAGGCTTCTGTAATACAGGGGAATATAGATCAGGGGGTAAAATGGGACAATCAGCATAAAGAAAACATCCTTGATACATACAAAAGACTATCCATCAGGGCTTCGGCAGGCAAGCCGGATATTATTGTCTGGCCTGAATCATCTATCCCTTTTATCTATGGGTATGAAGAAAAACCTACAGCGGAGTTTGATGCATTTCAAAAAGATCTCCACACCAGCCTGCTCTTTGGAAGCGTCATTGCAAAGAAGGATAAAGAGGGGAATGCCTTGCTCTCAAACAGCGCTCTCCTCCTCTCCCGTGAAGGCAAGCTATTATCAACCTATGACAAGATACATCTCGTGCCTTATGGCGAGTACATCCCTCTCAAGACGTTCTTCCCGTTTATAAATAAACTGACCGAGGGGATAGGCGACTTTGTCCCCGGCAAAGAGCCTGTGGTAATGAAGGCCCCCTTTGCCAACATCGGCAATCTTATATGCTATGAGATAATATTTCCGGGACTGGTCAGGAAGTTCGTTAATAATGGGGCTGATCTTTTGGTAACTATTACAAATGACGCCTGGTTCGGACGAACATCCGCGCCTTATCAGCACTTTTCAATGGCCGTATTCAGGGCTGTTGAGAACAGGGTCCCTGTGATAAGGGCTGCTAACACCGGCATATCCGGATTCATAGACGCTAAAGGCAGGATAAAGAGAAAGAGCGACATATTTGTTGAAGATATGCTGAGCGAAGAAGTAACAATCGGCGCCTTTGGAAAGAGTTTTTACGCAAAGTACGGGGACCTCTTCGCCTTTTTATGCATTATAAGCTCTGTCTTATTGATAGGCAACAATTTCTTCCATGACAAGAGGGTTCCATAGAAATAGCGAAGTATCCGCCTAAGCTGTTATAATATAAACCAAAGCAGGAAGGAAATCAGAATGATAGTTGATGAAAGATTAAGAGAAGACCTGAAAGAGATAGAGACAAGGATGGATGCCATCAGGGGGTATCTTTGATGTCCCTTCCCTTGAAAGCCGCTTAGAAACGATCCAGAAAGAACTCCAGTCCGAAGATGCCTGGGAAAACCCCGCAAAATCCCAGGAACTCCTTAAAGAAAAATCAAAATTAGAGAGTACCCTTCAGCCGTTGAACTCACTGATAAAAAATCTTGAGGATATCAATATCCTCATAGAGCTTTCATCAGAGGAGGAGGGCGAGGTATTTTTTGAAGATATTCAGGAGAGCATCAACGGCCTCAGAACGGGCATTGACGATCTGGAGATGAAGAGCATGCTCTCCGGTGAAATGGATATCAACAATGCGATCATGACCATAAATCCCGGGGCAGGCGGTACGGAGAGCCAGGATTGGGCGCAGATGCTGATGAGGATGTACATACGCTGGTCGGAGAACAAAGGTTTTAAAGTCCAGATAGTTGATATTCTTGCGGGTGAAGAAGCTGGCATAAAGAGCGCGACAATGACCATATCAGGCAGTTATGCCTACGGCTATCTTAAGGGCGAGGCAGGGGTTCACAGACTTGTGAGGATCTCGCCCTTTGACGCAAACAAGAGACGCCACACCTCATTTGCCGCTGTTCTCGTCGTTCCTGAGATAACCGAAGATGTCGAAGTTGAGTTAAAAGACGATGACATAAAGATGGACACCTTCCGCGCATCAGGCGCAGGAGGTCAGCATGTAAATAAGACCAACTCGGCCGTGAGATTGACCCACATCCCTTCAGGAATTATAGTAAGCTGCCAGAATGAGAGGTCACAGCATAATAATAAAGAGACGGCAATGAAGGTGTTGAGGGCGCGTCTCTTTGCGATAAAGAAGAAGGAGCAGGAAGAGAAGATGGAGGGGTTTGCAGGGGAGAAGAAGGATATCGCTTGGGGAAGTCAGATAAGGTCATATACCTTACAGCCTTACCGGCTTATAAAAGATCACCGGACAGGCATCGAGGTCGGCAATGTTGATGCTGTGCTTAATGGGGATATTGACAGGTTTATTAAGGGGTATCTGCTGAAGAAACAGGGGTAAGCGGAATCTTCTTATTCCCCATTAGTAAAGGGGGATAGGGGGTTGTTGAAAGAAAGATACCAGTGTAGTTTGCTTTGATTGTTTGACTAATTGCGGTTATACTTTTGAAAACGTAAAGAAGCATAAAAATAACTGATAGGCGCAATAGAGACATCGCATGAAGAGAAAGAAATTCGTGTGCAGAAAGAATGACTGCAACCAACCACCATACATGGGTGGCCTCTGTGAAGAACACCATGAGGAAGATTTGCTAAAGGAGCAGCGCCGCGCTGTAGCCCTTAACCTTCTGCATATGAGTGAGGGTATGCCTATAGACCCAGAGCTTATGCAAGAGGTTCGCAGGTTGCAGCGGGTCTTCTGGCGTGTTTGCAGTGCGGCTATCCGCGATCAGGGAGAAACCGACGTCTCACGAGACGCCGACTACGCTATTAGTTGGTGCATATCCTTAGCACAAGAAATCGCAGACGCTGACTCTGCAATTTCTGAGGGAAGGAGTCCCACGCATTCCTTGCAGTCCACAAGAGATTGGGTATGGGATCGTCTTACTGCATTAGAGTCAAAATGGAATAGTGCAGGAGTGCTATAGAAACATGTATCAGGTACTTGAAGTGGGTGCGCCATTATGTTTATCGATGAGAGGGGTTTCTGCTGTTCCACTGGTAATTATTGGCATAGAACCATAAAAGAGAAAAAGATATTGAAAAAATTATCTGATCATTTCCATGAAGATAAATCTGCTTTGATTAAAAAATCATTAGCAGATTTGTATGAGAATGTCTTAGACTTGAATACCATAGCGAGATTTGAAGAAAAACAAAAGAAGAAGAAAGTATCTTTTTCTACGGCGGATGATATTCTGAAAAATTAATAAATGGATCGTAAACCACCAGCAAAAACCGGTATCATCAGAATTTGGGCGGCCTTCTTCTATTCTCTTAACGGGTTACGTCATGCCATTTCAAATGAAGCAGCGTTTCGACAAGAAGTATTCGTAGTTGTTATCGCTCTAATAACCCTGTTGTTTTTGCCGCTATCTTTAGCATGGAAGGGGCTGCTCTTTTTTGCAACCGCTTCCCTTCTTGTTGTCGAGCTATTGAATTCGGCCATTGAGTCGGTTGTGGATATGATCTCTCCTGAATATAATGACCTTGCAAAGCGTGCAAAAGATCTCGGCAGTGCCGCCGTATTGGTCAGTATTGTTATTGCTGCGGTATTATGGAGCAGCGCCATATTCATAATTCTTCAGGGTGAACTGAAATGACGCAGTTGTTGAATTCTATCCTCTCTTCTCATCCCTATCAACCATGCCGTCTTTAAGAAGCACAAGCCTCTTTGTTATTGCCTTTGCTTTTGTGTCAATAACCGGACAGCAATGATTATGCTACAAATATGATACTCTGTCTTTCTTGGGGTTGGCCTTAGCCTTTGCTATGGTAATTTTCAGAGATTCGATCTGCTGGGCAGCATCCCTGAACCCGGAGTCCTTTGTATGAATCTCAACAAATAGTTTAAACGCATTATCATACTCCCTGTTTTTCAGATAAGCTGTTGCGAGGTCGTATGCAATGTCAAGATAAGCTTCATCATCCGGAGCCATCACGCTGATTATCTTGTTAAACTCTTTAACAGCTTCAGGGTAATTTCCCATATCAATGTGGCATAATGCGATCATGCTTATGCTCTGGCGCTCTCTCTTGGGGTCTTTTAGTGATATCTGGAATTCCTTTATCGCGTCCTCCAGTATCCCCATCTCTTTGTAAGCTATCCCCATGTTGTAGTGTGTTTCAGAATCTTTGTCATCAATACTCTTGGCAAAGCTCTCCTTGAATTGCTTGAATATATCTTTTACATCGCTGTCAACCATGGTTTGTGGCTGGATTTCTTTAACCTCTTCCTCAGCCTCAGTCAGATCAGCGGGAGCCGCCTCAGGAGCTGCAGGAGATTTAAGCGCGTTAAGTTTTTCTCTTACCTCTTTATTATCAGGCGAGATACGGAGAAGGCCTTCATAAAGCTTAGCCGCCTGATCCTTAAACCCATACTGGGCATAAAAATCCGCTTCTGCCTTTCTTGTCTGAAACTCTTCCTTGCTGATCGCCTCGACTTTTTCAACAGGGGCAATAACCTCTGCCTCTTCTTCAATAGAGTGGATTTTTTCAACCTCTACCTCTGTCTCTTCATCTAAAGCAGCGGCCGGAACTGCAAGTCCGAGTTTTTCTTTGAATTCTTCGATCTTTATTTTTGCTTCTTCATCATCATGCTTCAGTTCAAGGATATCTTTGCACGCTTGCAGCGCGCCGTTGAACTGATCTTTATCCGCATAGAGTTTTGCAAGCTCTCGTAATTCGTTTACAGCGGACTTCCTGTCCCCCTTGCCTTTATAAGCACGCGCGAAGCGATGCCTTACAGCTATCGGCTCCAGATCTTTGAAATTACCCAGGAATTCAAGAGCGTGATCCCATTCCTCAGAGCTTAGGGCGGCATCTATGTACGGCATCAATTCATGCCACGCTTCCTCAAGGTTGCCCTCCTTGAGATAGATACTGCCTATAAGTTTTTTAGCATGTATGTCTGAGGGCTCTATTTTAAGGAGAGTTAAAAGCGTTCTTTTTGCGTTGCCTGTATCGCCGCTTTTAATTGCCAGCCTTGAGTGTTGTCTTAAAACCTCCCTGTTTTCAGGGGCAAAGGAGAGGGCTTTTTCAATATATTCAAAAGCCTTTTTCATATCATTAGCCACTTCTGCCATCCTGCTGAGACCTATATATGAAGGAATATTGTCGGGGACAATATTAATCGCCTTGAGATAGAACTCCTCTGCTTTAGCCAAGTCTTCCTGCTCAATGTAAGCGGCTGCAATATCAGCGTACTGGCCGGCAGCCTCTCCGCTGAGGCCGATTGAAAGATATAGCTCCGCCATCCGCAATTTCAGGTGTATGCTTCTGGGAGCCAGTTTAAGTATCTTTTGATAAAGATTGAGAGCTTTATCCGTCTTGTTCTCTTTTTTATAAATATCGGCAGCAGCGAGAAAATTCTCAATGGCATTGCCTGTTAATCCCTTCTCCTCATTTAGTTCCGCGAGGGCTATAAGGGCGTCTACCTCAGATGGAGACATATTAAGTATTTTTTTGTAGAGGGCTATAGCTTTAAGCGTAAAACCGTCTTTCCTGAATATATCCGCTGCTTTTGCAAATGCTTCTACAGCCTCTTTCTTTGAATTCTTCTTCAGGTAGAGGTCGCCGATAGTGTTATAAATATTTCCTTCGTTGCTCTTCTCAGCGAGGAGCTTCTTCCATTCGGCAATAGCCATGTCTATCTGGCCTTTTGCGAGATAGTTTTGGGCAGCGGTTGTTATTGCGGTCTTATCCATATGTAGTTTATTGCGGCATTTAGGAGTATTTTAAGACTATCACATACAAAAGAAACGTGTCAATCAAAGGAGTTGCGCATATTCGCAACCTCTCTATGAATGCTGAGGCTTTAATATAGTAACAGATAGAGGAGGAATGACAAGATTTACTGAATAAGGCATGCCGTGGCAGGGTTTTTTCTCTGCCTGCAGGCCGCCTGAATTTCCCATATTGCTTCCCCAGTACATATCAGAATCGCTGTTTATCAGTTCCCTGTAAAAGCAGTTTTCCGGCACGCCTAAACGATATCCTGAATGAGGCACAGGAGTGAAATTAAATATCAGCACGAGAAGGTCATCTCTTTTTTTGCCCCTTCTTATAAATGATATTATGCTATGCTCCCAATCCCTGAAATCTATCCATTCAAATCCAGCATGATCAAAGTCCGTTTCATAAAGCGCAGGCTCGTTTTTATAGAGCTGGTTCATATCCTTTATATATCTTTGCAGTTTTTTATGAGGCTCGTATTGAAGCAGATGCCAGTCAAGCGATTGACTAACTGCCCATTCCCTCCACTGTCCGATCTCTCCTCCCATAAAGAGGAGTTTCTTGCCGGGCTGCCCGTACATAAGCCCGTACAAGAGCCTTAAGTTCGCAAATCTCTGCCAGAGATCGCCGCTCATCCTGTCAAGCATGGAGCCTTTTCCATGCACTACTTCGTCATGGGAGAGGACCAGGACAAAATTCTCTGTAAAGGCGTACAGTATCCTGAATGTCAAATCATTATGGTGAAATTTTCTGAATAGGGGGTCTTTTCCTATATAGGAGAGAATATCATGCATCCACCCGAGGTCCCACTTAAGACTGAAGCCGAGGCCTCCAACATACGTCGGCTTTGATACCATAGGCCATGCGGTTGACTCCTCTGCAATCGTGAGGACTCCTGGATTGTACTGATGCACGACCTCATTAAACCGCTTTATAAATGCGATCGCCTCGAGATTTTCATTGCCGCCATATATGTTGGGTATCCATTCTCCGGAACCTCTTGAATAATCCAGATATATCATTGATGCCACCGCGTCAACCCTCAGGCCGTCTATATGATATTTCTTTAGCCAGAAAAGAGCATTGGAGATGAGAAAATTGCTCACCTCATTTCTGCCATAATTAAATATTAATGTTCCCCAGTCCATTTGCTCTCTCTTTCGGGGGTCCTCATGCTCATACAGGGATGTGCCGTCAAAATAAGCGAGGCCGTGAGGGTCTTTCGGGAAGTGCGCCGGGACCCAGTCGAGTATGACCCCTATGCCGTTTAAGTGGCACTGGTCAACAAAGAACATAAAATCTTCAGGCGTTCCAAAACGGCTTGTCGGAGCGAAATAACCTATAACCTGATATCCCCATGACTCATCAAGGGGATGCTCCATTACCGGAAGGAGTTCAATATGGGTATAGCCCATTTCTTTAACGTAGGGGATAAGGCTCTCCGCAAGCTCCCTGTAGGTCAGAAAGCGGTTATCCTCTTCAGTATGCCTGCGCCAAGAGCCGAGATGTACTTCGTATGTGGAAATCGGCGTGTCAAGCCAATTCTTCCTTGTCCTTTCCGAGATCCATTCCTCGTCATTCCATTTGTACCTGTTTATGTTATGGACTATAGAGGCGCTTCTCGGCCTCTCTTCAAAATAGAACGCATACGGATCTGCCTTGTGTTCAATGTAATCTCCCCTTTTTGACTTTACCCTGAACTTATATTTCTCTCCGTTTGCTATGCCGGGGATAAAAAGCTCCCATACGCCTGAAGTACCTCTGCTGCGCATCGGATGCCGCCTGATGTCCCAGTTATTGAAGTCTCCTACAACCGAAACGCTCCTTGCATTCGGCGCCCATACTGCAAAGGAGACGCCTTTAACTCCATTGATTATCCTTGTGTGCGCGCCGAACTTCTCATATGTCTCAAAATGGGTTCCTTCATTAAACAGGTGAAGATCGAAATCAGTCAGAATTACGGGAAATGAGTACGGATCATGAAATGCGCGCACCTCGCCGCCGCGCGTTTTAATCTCAATCATGTATGGAAAAACTTCCTTTGCATCTTTGAATTCCGCCTCGAAAATGCCTTCAGGATGGATAAGCTTCATAGTCATTGGATGAATGCCCGGCTGGTTTTGGGGGATGACAGAGGCCTCTTCCGCATCAGGCAGAAAGGCCCTTATTATTAGGGACTGTTTTGAAGCGCTCTTTTGAGGGTGAGGCCCGAGTATTGCAAATGGGTCCCAGTGGTCCGCATTAATAAGCAAGTTGAACTGGTCTTTAAGCTTCTTCATTCTAACCCGTACTCTTTCCATCTTGCGTCAACAAGTTTTTTAACCTCATCAGACATGAAGAGTTCCTTAGGCCATTCGCGCGTCATGCCTTCTTCTCTTGTCTTTCTCGTTGCGTCTATGCCCATCTTTGAACCATAGCGCGGAAAATTTGCCGCATGGTCAAGGTCATCGAGCGGGCCGTCGGCAATGACAACGTCCCTCTTCCAGTCAACATTGTTAAGCACGCGCCATGCGGTGTATGAGATGTTCTGCACATCCACATCATCGTCAACGATTATAAGGAGCTTTGCAAACATCATCTGTCCCTTGCCCCATAATCCGTGTATTATCTTCTTCGCATGGCCCGGGTAGCTCTTCCTTATTGATATGAGAGCGCAGTTGTGAAAGACGCCTTCCATCGGGAGGTTCATGTCCTTTATTTCTGTAAACTCAAGCTGAAGCAGCGGAAGAAATATCCTCTCTGTCGCTTTTCCGATATAGCAGTCTTCCATCGGCGGTTTGCCTACAAGCGTCGCGGGATATATCATGTCCTTTCTATGCGTGATGCAGGTGACGTGGAATACAGGGTACAAATCAGCAGCAGAATAAAATCCGGTATGGTCTCCGAACGGCCCTTCGATGCGCGTCTCTTCGGGATCGAGATAGCCTTCGATGACGAGTTCGCTGTTTGCAGGCACTTCAATGTCAGATGTAATGCACTTAACCATTTCAACGGGTTCTCTTCTGAGAAAGCCCGCGAACATCATCTCATCGATCGCTTCCGGCAGTGGTGCAGTAGCTGAATAGATGACAGCAGGATCGCTCCCTACAGCGATTGCGGCAGGCATGCGTATATTCATAGCCTTGTATTTGTCATAATGTCGCGCGCCGTCTTTGTGTATGTGCCAGTGCATTCCTGTTGTCTTTTTATCGAATATGTGGATACGGTACATGCCGCAGTTCGGTCTGCCTGTCTCCGGGTCTTTTGTAAATACCATCGGCAGTGTAATGAACCTGCCTTCATCCGTCGGCTGTCCGTCTCCGGGCCAGCACTTTATAACTGGGAACTTGCTCAGATCAGGATTCTCCTTTTCAATAACTTCCTGACATGGAGCGTTCTTGACACTTTTGGGGAGAAATTTTGAGAACTCAAAGAGCTTCGGGAGCATCGAGAGCTTCTCCATCAGCGTCTTTGGCGGGGACTGCTTCAGCATCTCTTCTATCCTTGCGCCAATATAATCAATCTTGTCCACTTCAAGAGAGAGCGCCATCCGCTCGAAGGAACCAAAGAGGTTCGTCACAACAGGATATTTGGAACCTTTTACATTCTCAAAGAAGATCGCCTTGCCTCCGCCGGGACTTTTGCATACCCTGTCGGTTATCTCGGCTATCTCGAGGATGGGGTCAATCTCAGCCTTTAACCTTTTGAGCAGTCCTTTCTTTTCCAGAAGAGTAACAAATTCTCTAAGGTCTTTGTAAGCCATGAAGATATGATACAGGAATTATGGGAGAGGAGACAAGGGATTGCAGCTACGCCTTCTCATAATATAGTGAATGGAAAAAGATAATTTAAGAGCGTAAATAAAAAGAGCGTGATGCTGATATATCCGTTCATATTAAAGAACGCCATATTAATCCTGCTCAGATCATCGGGCTTTACGAGCGTGTGTTCATAAATAAGAAGCGCTGCGGCGATCAGGACTCCGGCAAGATAAAAACCTCTCATATTGAATAACGGGATAAGGCTTAAAAGGAGCAG
>JBFLVX010000054.1:0-13416 GCA_040758255.1 Nitrospirota bacterium | reverse complement strand
CTCTTAAAAGTGATAACGTCAAAATACCCGTCTTTATTTATTGTATTTGCGCAAAACAGTATCGCTGCCCTGATCCTTCTCCCTTTTGCTATTGACACGACTCTTACAGCACACTCCCTGCCTTACGTTATTACTATGGGAATACTCCATTCAACAATCGCTCCGCTTCTCTATGTCCAGGGCTTTAAAAGCGTGAGGGCAAATGAGGCTGCGATACTCGGATACCTGGAGCCTGCGGGAGCTGTGATATTGGCGCTGATATTCCTGAATGAGATTCCGGGGCTTCAGGCGCTGGCTGGAGGGGGGCTGATTCTATATTCCGGGTATATGACAATAAGGGGTTAAGAGCGGCCGTTCCCTTATGTTTTTTTGCAATTAATCGTTTTTTCTGTATATAATCTGTCTTAGATATGGAAGAGACCAGATACTGCGTATGCTGCGGAGAAGAGGTCACCTTTAACCGTGTAGAGCGCGACGGCAAGGTTGAGCTGACATGCATGTTCTGCGGTTTCCCTCTATCTTTTGAAGAAAAGACTATTGTGCCTATGCAGAATATTGCGGAAGAGTCCGCGCAAAGACCTGCGGCAAAGGAGCCGGTACACGCATCCGGCGGAGCACAACTGCGTTATATACTTATGGCGGATGATTCGAAATTCACAAGAAAGATCATCAAAGATCTGCTTGTCGAGAAGAAGCTTGCAAATGAAATTTTTGACTTTGAGAACGGGCTTGAGCTTACATCCGCCTTTGCAAAATTAATAACAGAGGGGAAGGCAGGGGATGCCGCTATTATTTTAGATATTAACATGCCTGTGATGGACGGCATTTCTGCCGCAAAATTTATCAGAAACATTGAATCCGAAAGAGGACTGCCTCATATCCCGATAGCCTTCTTCTCATCAGTAAAAGCCGATGACAATTTAAGGAATACTCTGGCAGAGTTGGCACCGGCAAATTATGTAAACAAGGCTTCTGACCCCAATCCCGACAGACTGGCTGAGAGGGTAGAGCAGCTTCTAACATATTTCATGCAGATGAAATAAGCCTGAGTGTAAACCGGATATTCCCTTCCCCAAGTAAAACGTAAAAAAGTGAATTAAGTGAAAGAACTATTTTATTCAGAACCTGTTGATTCAGTATTGGAGCTTATCGGCAATACGCCGATGGTGAGGATCAACAAGATGCTCAAAGAGGGCTCGGCAGATGTATATGCAAAAGTCGAGCTCTTTAATCCCTGTGGTTCCATTAAAGACAGGATATGCTGTGTAATGATAGAAGCAGCGGAGAGAGCCGGAAAGATCAAGCCCGGAGACACCATTGTCGAGCCTACATCAGGAAACACGGGGATAGGGCTTGCCTTTGTCTGCGCGTCAAAGGGATATAAACTTGTCCTTACAATGCCTGAGAGCATGAGTATTGAGCGGAGGAATATGCTGAGAGCCTTTGGCGCGGAGCTGATACTGACTCCGGGAGATATGGATATGAGAGGCGCGGTTGAAAAGGCGCAAGAGTTGACAGATGAGAGGGGATATTTTCAGCCCCAGCAGTTCAGGAATCCCGCAAACCCCGAGTCTCACAGGAGAAGCACCGCCAAAGAAATTCTTAAACAAGTGCAATCCATTGATGCGTTTGTCGCGGGAGTCGGCACAGGTGGGACAATAACCGGTGTCGGCGAGATGCTTAAAGAGGAGCTTGGAGATAATGTAAGGATAGTAGCGGTTGAACCTGAAAGAAGCCCCGTTTTATCAGGAGGAGAGCCTGGGCTGCATGAGATTCAGGGGATAGGAGCCGGGTTTATTCCTGAGATTCTGAACAGAAATATCATAGATGAGATTATAAGGGTCTCGGATGAAGACGCGTATGAAACAGCGGGAAGGCTCATCAGAGAAGAAGGGATACTCTGCGGTATCTCTTCTGGAGCCAATCTTTTTGCGGCAATGAGAGTGGCTGAAGAACTTGGGAGGGGCAAAAAGGTTGTTGTTGTCTTTCCTGATACAGGGGAGAGGTATCTCAGTACGAGGCTGTTTTAGGTTGATCATGTTTTTATTAACAAATGCAGACGTTCTTCGTAAATATGTTTAACTCGATGATATTATCAAACCAGATTTTGACAAGTGGTTAGTTACATATCAATAGTCGCTTATTTTTTGATTGACATTAAGCTAAGGTATCGAAAAACATATTTACTCAGAACATCTGCATTTTCATGAATAGCTCTTGTTATGAAGATAATTGATACGGTTGACAACAACATACTTGAGACGATAGGCAAAACGCCGCTTCTCCGTCTTAAGGGTGTTACTGAAGGGATAAGCAAGGGAGTAATAATCTACGCGAAGCTTGAGCGGCATAATCCTGGCGGCTCGGTCAAAGACCGCGCTGCCTTTCAGATGATAAAAGATGCCGAAGACGCAGGACTCCTCACAAAGGATAAGATCATCCTTGATTCCACATCAGGCAATACAGGTATCGCGTATTCGATGATCTCCGCAGTTAAAGGGTACAGGCTCAAGATCGTCCTGCCTGAGAATGCGAGCATTGAGAGGAAGAAGATAATCGCGGGCTTTGGCGCTGAGATCGTCTATTCAAGCCCTTTTGAGGGCGCTGACGGAGCGATCAGAATGGCAAAGAAGATATATAATGAATCTCCGGACAAGTACTTCATGCCTGACCAGTACAATAATTCATCCAACCCGAGGGCGCACTATATTACAACAGGCCCTGAAATTCTGGAACAGACAAAAAGAAGGATAACCCATTTTATAGCAGGTGTCGGAACGGGCGGAACGATAATGGGGACCGGAAGGGCGTTGAAGGAGTTTAATATGAACATAAAGGTGATAGCTGTTCAGCCTGATGACGCCATGCACGGGCTTGAAGGGCTTAAGCATATGGAGAGTTCCATCGTGCCGGGAATTTTTGATCAGCGCTTTCCTGACGAAACAATCTATGTGAATACCGACAAGGCTTATGATATGGTGAAGAAACTGGCAACGGTTGAGGGGTTGGCTGTAGGCCATTCATCAGGCGCGGCTGTTGTCGCATCATTGCAGGTTGCTGAAGAGCTGAAAGAAGGGGTAATCGTGACCATATTCCCTGATGGAGGAGACAGATATTTAAGCCATAAGATATGAGTTTGATTATACGGTTGAATTGGAATATAATTCTATAGCAACGATAAAGGAGGGGAGAATATTATGAAGACCGTCAGAGACATTTTAAAGAAAAAAGGCGGAGATGCATATTCAGTTTCACCGCAGGCAACGGTATATGAGGCGCTTCAGGTAATGGCTGACAAGAACATAGGGGCTGTGCTCGTTATCGAGAAAGGCAAACTCGTAGGCATCTTTTCTGAACGTGACTATGCCAGAAAGGTGATCCTCAAAGGCAAAGCGTCGAAGGAGACTTCTGTAAGCGAATTAATGACAAAGAATGTGCTTTATGTCAGCCCCGATAAGAATGTCGAAGACTGCATGTTCCTGATGACGACCAAACATGTACGCCATCTCCCTGTGATGGAAGATGACCGGCTGGAGGGCATTATCAGCATTAACGATGTAGTCAAAATAATAATCTCAGAGCAGAAATTTGCCATTGATACGCTTGAGAAGTATATGCAGAGCAGTCTGTAATTTATCTCAGGAGAGTTTAATCATAAGCCACTGCTTGTCTTTCAAGTGAACAAGCGCATAACGGCCTTTGAGCCGTTTGCCCTTTAATTTAAAGACTATCTTCTTGTCAGTCTCAGATTCAAGCTCATAAGTTCCTTTGTCCCATATCTTCACCGAACCAGCTCCATATTGACCTTCGGGGATCGTTCCTTCGAAATCAATGTAGCCAATCTCATGGTCTTCAACCTGAATCGCGAGACGTCTTACGCCCTTATTCTCAGGCGCGCCTTTTGGCACAGCCCAGCTCTTCAAAACTCCATCTTTTTCGAGCCTGAAGTCATAGTGCAGATGGGTTGCGTGATGTTCGTGGATAACAAAACGGCTCATGAGTTTATTGCTCAATTGAGAAAAAAGACACTGATTTCTTTATCGGGGACAAAATCATTAATTGTCATTTCATATCGCCTATCGTTTATCTTTATTAATCTTTCTTTCTCGAAACACGTGCTGACTCGTTCATTCCCGGTTGTATCCGCTTCGATAATCAGATGAAATCCTTTGATCGGTTTCTTCCAATGATTAGCTGTGGTAAGAATATAGTCAACTATGTAGATTCTAAACCACGGGACATTGTCTTTTACCCACTTGGCGAGTTCGCTGTTAAGACAAAGCAAATCTGACCACTCAGCTTTTCTGGCGTCAATATTCTCATCCCTTTGAACAAATGACTTGTAATCGTTATCAATAGGGGTATGTGATGCGTTTGGGGTATACGAATGCTTGATAGAAGTTGTCTTGTTAGCAGGGAAAATCTGCGACCAGTGGTATGTTGTTTCAACAGACCACGCTGGTAGGTAGTAAGGCTCATTTTGTTCCAGCTCATTATCTATTACCACGAGACCATTATCAAGAAGTGCCTTCTGCTTGGATTTACTTAAAGTTTTAAAATACCAATCAAATACTTTGTTCTGACTATGCACGCACTCAAAATCCTTAAATGAAACTTTCAACTTGGTTAATAACTTGGTGTAATCTTTTCCGTTTAAAATTGCATGTGTAATCTCCCGGTGCTTTATCTTTGTACCATTAACTTCAACTGTGAAATCACCGTGAAGAGGATATTTTATAATTCCCGTAGGGTCGTAACTATGCAATGGGATTGGGAAAGCTACTTCCGTGACAATGTCTTTGCCCGAGTGATTTTTAAAAACATAAGAGACCTCGATTTTCGTGCGACTTATATATAGTTCTTCCTTTTCTATCTGGATATTCTTTTCGTCGCGTACAACGATGCCATTGGCAGGAAAGCCTTCCAATGGCATATCATTTCCATAAGATTGTGTGGCGGACTGCAGAAGGAAAGATATTACAATAAGGACACAGACGATTGGGCATTCTATTTTATATTTCTTGTCCATTTTTGTTACGGTATTTTTGTAATTATACTAAATTCTTACTTTGTTCCAGTGTGCACCGCTGCAATTCCCAAAGTTAATTTGTAATATCTGACATCCTTAAGCCCTGTTTCCTCCATCGTCTTTTTAAACTCATCTGGAGACGGGAAGGCGAGCATGGATTCAGGCAGATATTTATACGCGCCCTTTTTGCCTGAGATGACTTCCCCGATAAAGGGGAGGACTTTTGAAATATAAAAACGGTAAAACGGCTTAATGATGCGGTTCTGCACAGTTGTAAACTCCAATATCACGACCCTGCCGCCCTTCTTCACAACCCTGCCCATCTCACTTATGCCCTTTTTGTAATCCTGCACATTCCTTATGCCAAACGCGATTATCGAGCCGTCAAAGGTGTTATCCTCAAACGGCAAAGCGGTTGCATCGCCGAAACCCATATTTATCCTCTCGCCAAGACCGGCATTGCTGACCTTCTCCTTTCCTATCTCCAGCATGCCCTCGCTGAAATCAACTCCATTCACCTTTGAGCCGGGAATACTTCTGACTATCTCCAGCGCCACGTCACCCGTACCTGTTGCCACATCAAGGTAACGGGCTTTATCAGATTTCAGAAGCTGGTTGATCGCAAACCTCCTCCAGCGCTTATCTATCCCAAGACTCAGAACCATGTTCAGAAAGTCATAGCGATGGGCTATGGTCGTGAACATCGTCTGAATCTTTACAGGGTCTTTTGCTGATTTGTCCATGTTTTTAGATTAAATATACGCCCAAAATGACGCCGAAATATTATAGCAGTTATTTGAAAGTTAGCATCATCATAGCGTATGATTAATGATGTTAAAGAGCTTCAGCACAACAGGCATAGGCAGTCTGCCGCATTCTGACCCTGAGGAGGCGTGCAGGGTCGTTTTTGATTCCATAGACATACCTTTCTGGCCCCAGCTTCCGCACAGGAGCTTTCTTGAACTTATGACCCCACAATATTTAGAGGGGTTTCCGTTCGCACGGGTAGAAGGGGAGCATATACATGTAGTCAAAGCTGAAGACGAGGCGCTAACGTCATTCTACGAAACTATCGCAGCCAAAACCGGCTTTCCCATATCAGAAGGACGCGCCGCGGGTCTGTATAAATTTATTGATATTCTTAAAGAAAAAGGGCAGAAGCTTGATACTGTAAAGGGACATATAACAGGGCCTCTAACCTTTACGTTAAGTCTGACAGACGATCAGAAACGTCCTATCTTCTTTGATGATGAACTGCGTGAGCTTTCGCTTGAACTGCTCAAAGGCAAAGCGAGCTGGCAGATCGAACTGCTAAAGCCTTATGCTGACAATGTGCTGATCTTTATTGATGAACCAATCCTCTCGGCAATTGGAACATCCTCTTATTTAGGAGTGAGCAATGCTGAGGCTTCAAGGATGCTTACTGAAATTGTAAAGCATATTAAGGCTTCAGGCGGCATAGCGGGAATTCACTGCTGCGGCAAGGCTGACTGGCCGCTGATACTCTCTTCGGGCATTGATGTATTTAATTTCGACGCATATTTTTACTGGGACACGCTCGGCATATATCCCGAAGAGATAAAGTCGTTCATAAACAATGGCGGTTTTATCGCATGGGGAGTGGTCCCAACAAGCGACATCATAAGAGGCGTGACTCTTGAAGGTTTATGCGAACAACTTGAAAGGGGTTTGACCTCACTTGAAAAGATCGGTGTGCCGCGCGAGAAACTGAGGCGGCAGTCTTTATTGACTCCCTCCTGCGGCACTGGCTCTCTGGAGATTAAAGACGCGCTAAAGGTATTCTCTCTGCTAAAGGGGTTAAGGGATAAATATGTCACGGGTTAAAGGGTTCATATCTTTTGAAGGCATAGAAGGTTCCGGCAAAAGCACGCAGATGAAGCTCCTTGCCGGATACCTCCGCTCAAAAGGGCATACGGTCATTGAAACCGTTGAGCCGGGCGGGACAAAGATCGGAACTAAGATCAGAAGCCTGCTCCTTGAACCCGAAAACCACATGGACCCGCTTACCGAGCTGCTTTTGTATTATGCCTCGCGGGCGCAGCATGTGAGAGAAGTGATATATCCGGCAATACTCAACAATACGGTTGTCATAACAGACCGTTTTACGGATTCAACAGTCGCATATCAGGGTTACGCAAGGGGTCTGGATTTGCCGATCATAAACTCCCTTGATGAGATCGTGGTCCCCGATATTAAACCATTTCTCACCTTCCTGCTCGACCTTGATGTTGAGGAAGGGCTGAGAAGAAACAGGCACGCTCAGAAAGAGGACAGGTTTGAATTAGAGACAATAGAATTTCATACGAACGTCAGGAGCGGATTTCTTCAGATCGCAAAAGAAGAGCCGGAGAGGGTAAAGATAATTGACGCTTCAAAGAACGCTGAGGAAGTCAGCATGGAGATTATTAAAGTATTAGAGGAATCATGGCGCTAAAAGATATCATCGGTCAGGAAAAGGCGTTGGAAATATTAAGGGGCTGCGTTAGAAAGTCGCGTACTCCTCATGCTCTTTTGTTTGCCGGAGATGACGGCATCGGGAAGAAACTGACAGCTATAAACTTTGCAAAGACGCTTAATTGCCGAAGCGTTGAGAGTGCAGGGTCAGGAGTTGAGGGGGAAGGATTATTTGAAGATTCTGAACTCCAGATTCCAGACTCCAAACTCCAAATCGACGCCTGCGATCAATGCCCGTCATGCAACAAGATAGAGAAGGGCAATCATCCTGATGTCTTTATTATCGGGCCGGAAGGCGACGGAGATCAGATAAAAGTTGATGCAATACGCCAGCTTGAAGAATCCCTTTCGTACAAGCCCTTTGAAGGAGAGTATAAGATAGCCATAATAGACAATGCGGAGAAGATGAATCAGTCAACGGCAAACGCATTTCTGGCCACGCTTGAGTCGCCGCCTGCTCATAGCATATTGATCATGGTCTCATCCAGGCCTGAGATGCTTCTTCCAACTATCCGCTCAAGATGCCAAAGGATAAACTTCTCTCCATTGCCCGTTGATGTTATGGGGAAATTGCTTGAGGAGAGGCTGAAAGGACTTGATCACGAACAGGCGATGCTTTTGAGCATACTTTCAGGCGGGAAACTCGGGTATGCGCTGAATGAAGACCTGATTGAAGCGAGAGACAGGTCATTTGATGAATTTAAAGATATGTTCGTCAACCCTGAAACAGAGGTTTGGGAAGATAGAGGCGGCATGGAGAGGTGGTTTGACTGGGCACAGCTACTGCTCCGTGACATTGCGGTCTTTAAAGCAACAGGACGGGCAGACCTTCTGATAAACCAGGATAAGACGGATGAGATAAGGGAACTGTCGAAAAAAGCCGTTCTAAAAGATATACTAAAATTAGCCGGAGAGCTTTACAGGATACGGGGGCTGCTGAACTTTAATTTAAATAAACAGCTTACGCTGAACCATACGAGCCTCCTGATCAGGAAAACATTTGGCCGGGGCGGCTTATAAAAACCCTAATAATTTAGCATTGAATTTCAGCCGCCTCTTCTTAAATCTAATCAAATACTACGCAAAGGATATTAACAGAAAGAAATGGATAACGCATTAGAAACCGTCAATGAAGATAAGGCCGGGAAAGAACTTTTCGCGATAGGCGTAAGGTTTAAATCATGCGGCAAGATATACAACTTTGAGATAGGCGATATTGAGGTGCCTCGCGGCACATGGGTTGTTGTTGAGTCGGATATGGGGATGAGCATAGGCCTTGTTGCAAGGCCAAAGCAGAGCATTGAAAGTGCGGAACAGCCCCTGAAGAAGGTCTTGAGGATCGCTTCTGATGAGGATATTGAGGCTTGCAAGAAGAACAAGGAATTCATCGCCGAGGCGAAGGCCTTCTGCGCTGAAAAAGCAAAAAGCCGCGGCCTTTCGATGAAGATCGTATCTGCCGAAACCACGCTTGACAGAAAGCGGCTCCTCTTTTACTTTACCGCTGATGGAAGGGTAGATTTCCGGGAGCTTGTAAGAGACCTTGCCGCAAAATTCAAGACCCGCATTGAGATGAGGCAGATAGGGGTCAGAGATGAGGTTAAAATCATCGGGGGAATCGGAGTATGCGGCAGAGCAACATGCTGCAGCAGTTTTCTCACATCATTTGAACCTGTCTCAATAAGGATGGCAAAAAAGCAGGAGCTCTCCATCAGTCAGGGGAAACTCTCCGGTGTCTGCGGCCGGTTAATGTGCTGTCTCGGTTATGAATACGATGAATTCCTTGAATCTAAACAACGAGAGAAACTTGTTAGAGTAAAAGAGGATGCCTCTGACAAGGACATGGAGTTCAATGCTTCAGACACTGTCTCCGATGAAAAGCCGGGTCAGCCTTCTGAGTGTTTATGCCAAAATAATATATGCCCTGCCAAGAAGGAAGGAGCAGAGACATCCTCTTCCGAGAAAGCTGCTAAAGAAAAGACTGAAGGGGTAAAACATGAAAAGAGAAGGAGAGATGCAAGGGGAAGGCCTCATCATGTGAAGCCGGAAGAAGCGCAAAAGAAGACAGGCAATGCCTTCAGCAAACGCAGGAAGTTCTGGAAGAAGAAAAAAATGCAGAACAAAGAAGTTAATGACAAACCGGCTAATCCGTCAAATACGCAGCCCTCTTAATTAATTACCAATGGACAAAAATAAATTTTATGTCACAACGCCGATCTATTATGTAAACGATGTCCCGCACATAGGGCATGCCTATACAACAATAGCCGCTGACGTCCTTGCGAGATATAACAGATTAAGAGGCGTAAGCGTCTTCTTCCTAACTGGGACTGACGAGCACGGGCAGAAGGTTGAGAAGGCCGCGCAGGTGAAAGGGCTTTCGCCTAAAGAACACGCCGACATCATGGTTGAGAACTTCAGCGCACTCTGGAATAAGCTGAATATCTCAAATAACGCCTTTATCCGCACTACAGATCCGGGGCATATCTCCGTTGTTCAGGAGATGCTTCAGAGGCTTTATGATAATGGAGAAATAGAAAAACGCTCATACTCAGGATGGTACTGCACGCCTGATGAACGCTTCTGGACAGAGAAAGATGTTGTCGAAGGCAACTGCCCTGATTGCGGCAGGCCTGTTGAACATATACAGGAAGAGAATTACTTCTTCCTCATGTCAAAGTATCAGGAGAGGCTCATCAATTATATTGAGGAGAACTCCGCATACATACTGCCTGAGACACGCAGGAATGAGGTGTTGGGCTTCTTAAGAAACAATGCGCTCGGAGACCTCTGCATATCAAGGCCGAAATCAAGGCTTGCGTGGGGTATCCCACTGCCTTTTGACGAAAATTTCGTGACCTATGTCTGGTTTGACGCGCTGGTAAATTATTTTTCTGCGACAAAGTATCTCGCACCCCAAAAAGGGGGCGAGGGTCAGGGGGCAGGGGTTAGGGGTCAAGAAAAAACTCTCAACTCTCAACTCTTAACTCTCAACTCCAACGAGTGGTGGCCTGCTGATCATCATCTTGTGGGCAAAGACATTTTAACTACTCACGCGGTCTACTGGTCTACAATGCTCATGGCGCTTAAACTTCCATTGCCAAAGAATATCTTTGCGCATGGCTGGTGGATGGTTGAAGGGAAGAAGATGTCAAAATCTGTCGGCAATGTTGTTGACCCGAATGTGATGGTTGAAGAGTACGGCGCGGACGCGTTCAGATATTTTCTCTTCAGGGAGGTGCCCTTCGGTCTTGACGGAAATTTCTCTGAAGATGCTCTGATAAGCCGCATCAATACTGACCTTGCGAATGACCTCGGAAATTTATTGAGCAGGTTTTCAACAATGGCTGAGAAGTATTTTAACGGGGCGATTGAAAAACAGAGCGGTATATCAGGGGATTTTGTTAAAGCGTGTATGAGTGCGAATGCAGACGCAGACGATTCACAAGCATGGTCGCAGCTTCGCTTTAATCATATACTCGACAGCATCTGGGAAATCATCAGGGCGGCAAACAATTATATCGCGCAGACAGAGCCGTGGAAGCTTGCGAAAAACGATACAGAGGAACTTAAGCGTGTTATGTTTAATCTCTGGAACGCGCTTAGACTTACCGCGGTTTCTCTTTATCCCTTTATGCCTGAGACAGCGGAGAAGATGTGGAAGCAGATCGGCTTGAGGTCATTAACAGACGAAGCAGGCGATAAAAATATCTACACATGGGAATGGAGGCCGGGATATGAAATAAAGATCTCAAAAGGCGAGCAATTGTTCCCAAGAATAGAGGTGAAGAAAATGACAGAAGTGATTACCCCCCTCACCCCCTCCTTAGTAGGGGGAGATGCAGAAGGGTCAAATTTAATCGCCATCGAAGACTTTGCAAAGGTTCAGCTTAAGATAGGCAAGGTGCTTCAGGCAGAGCGCGTGCCGAAATCAAACAAGCTTATAAAACTTCAGGTTGATACAGGCGAGATGAGGCAGGTAGTTGCGGGCATCGGACAAGTTTATTCTCCTGAAGATTTAACCGGCAAAAGCATTGTTGTCGTAACAAACCTGAAACCCGCGAAACTGATGGGAGTTGAATCACAGGGCATGCTGCTTGCGGCTACTGACAGTGATGGAGTCTTGTCCATACTGATACCTGAAAAAGACGTGAAAGAAGGAGCAAAGATTAAATGAGCGCGAAGATTGTCTCAATCAATATCAGCGATAAAAAAGGCGTCAGGAAAAAGCCCGTCGAGCAGGTTGTGATAAAAGAGAATTACGGGATTGAAGGCGACGGCCACGCCTCTGAGAAGTGGCACAGGCAGGTGAGCCTCCTCGCTCTTGAGAGCATCAAGAAGATGCAGGAGATGGGGCTTGATGTTGGCCCCGGTGATTTCGCGGAGAATATAACGACCGAAGGAATTGACCTTCCGGTTCTTCCCATCGGCACAAAGATGACTATCGGCAGTGAAGTGGAAGTTGAAGTGAGCCAGATCGGCAAGGTATGTCATGACCGGTGCGCCATCTATCATCAGGCGGGCGACTGCGTTATGCCGAAAGAAGGCATATTCGTGAAGGTGTTGAAAGGCGGGATTATTAAAAAAGGAGACGAGATAAAAGTAAGTTAAGTCATGATCAATGTTGCCATCTTAACATTAAGCGATAAAGGTTCAAAGGGCGAACGTAAAAACGCGAGCGGGCCAACTATTGAAAGGATACTGAAAAAGATTGACGCCAATATTGTCAGCTCCGATATTCTTCCCGATGAAAAGGCATTGATAAAGAAGAAGCTTCTTTCATTATGCGGCAAGGTTGATCTAATCCTGACCACAGGCGGCACAGGGCTTTCTCCGAGAGATGTGACGCCGGATGCAACAAAGGAGGTCATCAAGCAAGAGATCCCAGGGATTGCCGAGGCGATGCGGATGGAAGGGCTTAAGAAGACCTCGCGTGCAATGCTCTCAAGGGCTGTCGCAGGCGTAAGGGACGAAACTCTGATAGTTAATCTGCCCGGAAGTCCAACGGCTGTAAAAGAGAACCTCTCGGTGATCCTCGACTGCCTTCCTCATGCTATTGAGAAGATACAGGGGTGTCAGAAAGAGTGCGGCCGGAAGAAATGAAAGCGAAATTATTTAACATATAAATCATGTCAAACGTAGGATACATAGGAGCTTTTTTAGGAGGGGTTCTTTCATTTCTCTCGCCATGCGTACTTCCGCTCATCCCGTCTTACGTATCCTTTATCACCGGCATATCCTTTGAGGATTTTAAGACCGGCGATAAAAAAAGAATAAGAAGACTTACACTTATTAACTCATCATCTTTTATTGCGGGGTTTTCAACCGTCTTTATTATGCTTGGCGTATTCTCGTCTTACATGAATTATCTCTTAACAAGGTCTTTCTCATTGTTTGGAACGGAGATTACGGTTTACCAGATAGGCGGCGCTGTCATTATATTTTTCGGACTCTATGTAATGGGTATCTTAAAATTGAATTTCCTCTCAAGGGACAAGAGGGTTCATCTTCAGTCAAAGCCAAAGGGGCATATGGGAGCCTTTGTCGTAGGCCTCACATTCGGCGCTGGCTGGACCCCGTGCATAGGCCCCATACTTGGAACGATCCTCCTGATTGCAGGGACATCCGGCTCGGCCATGTATGGATTTAAACTTCTCACAGTATATTCGCTCGGGCTTGCCATACCGTTTCTTGCAACATCCCTTGCGATCAACACCTTTCTAAGCCACTTCAAAGCCATTCATAAGTACATGAGAATAATAATGTTTCTTAGCGGATTACTATTAATAGCTTTCGGGGTCATTCTCCTAACCGAGAAGATGCATCTGCTACTGAACATGGCTCCTGATTTAGGAGTTGAACAACTGCTGTCACATTAAGCCTGCAGCTTAATAGTATATATTTAAAGCGGCGTA
>JBFLVX010000053.1:0-13628 GCA_040758255.1 Nitrospirota bacterium | reverse complement strand
TTAATGAATTTCTCCAAAAGCTTTCTCTCCAGCCAGATGTTATCACGATATCCTCATTTGCCGTCCTGAATGCATTAGAAATGAGCGGCGTATCAATAGGCGGCTGGCGGGAAGTTGCAGGCATTGCAGGGAAGTCAGATCTTTTCAGCAGGAAGGATCAAATAAATATATCATTGTATGTTCATGGGATGGAAGTCTTTATGGCAGCAATAAAAAATGGTTCCTGCGTGAACCTGAAATCATTTCTTATTGATGACACAAAACCCCTTCAGGCATTTGTAGATGATATATCCGTATATATTACAAACATATTGGCTGAAATTTCCGAATCAGGCTTTAATAATCTGCTCTTTTCTGGAGTCACTACCTCTATGCCGGGCTTTGAAGAGGCGTTGAAAGAGAAGCTCGGCATAAATATTATTCCCGTTAATCTGCTTAATACCCTGAAAGGGCCGGAAATGACCGGGATTGCAGCCTCTGCCGGAGCAGTCTTAACCGGACTTAGGATAGGATCTTACAGGATAAATATGCTGCAGCATACGTCAGATTATGAGACCAAAAGAACATCTGCCATTTTGGCTAAGGGATTAATGGCTCTGATTCTTTTTCTAATTATGGGTATTTTTGCAACGGGCGCTCTCAAAGAGAAAAAATATCTGCAGAGCATAGAGGATGAACTTAAAAAGAATGAGCCTCAAGTCAAGGCTCTTGAAAAACTTTCTTCAGATATAAATACATTTAAAATCCAGAGAGACTTCCTGATAAATGTTAAAAGAGAAGATTTGGTTGTTGAAGCTCTCAGAGAGCTTTCTAATATACTGCCTTCAGATACATGGGTTACTAATCTTGATTATAAAGGGGTCAGTTCTGAGGGGGAAGAGAAGTTGGCTGGCGAAATAGTTGTAAGCGGTTTTTCCGCTTCATCCTCCAAACTTATCTCGCTACTGGAAGATTCGCCGCTTTTTGAGCAGGTTGTTTTTGTCGGCCCTATCAGAAAAGTAATGGATAAAGAGGGCTTTAAACTGAAGGCAAATTTAGTCAGACCTGAAAAGCAGGAGATGACCGATGTTGCTTCAGAAAGAGATGTGAAACCTGAGGCAAAAGAGATAAAGGTGCAAGATGAAACTGCCGATTAAAGTGAGTCAGAGAGATAAGAGGGTCTTACTGATCGGCGGGCTTATTGCGCTTTTGATTATAGCGTACAGCCTCTTCTCGTGGTATAGCGACTTAATGGAAAGCGTAAACAGTGTATCTGACGCAAAGATTGTTCTGCTTAAGAAGCAGTTGATGAAGCTCTCAGAAGGCGATGATCTGCAAAATCAGGTAAACGCCTTCAAGCAGGATTTTGAAAGGCAGAAGATTTCGCTTTTGAAAGGTGAAAAGACACCGGTTGCAGCCGCAGATCTCCAAAGGATATTGAAGGAGATGGCTTCTTCCCTGAATATTGATGTTAACCTTGAGCGCGCGCTTACGCCGGTTGATTTTAATTTCTACATCGGCATTCCTGTGGAAATAGGTTTTACTGCAGATACTGACAAATTGAGCAGCATGCTCTATCTGATTAAGCAGTCTCCCTTTCTCCTTTCCGTAGTTGATATGAAGATAAGGGTCACGAATGTCAATAATCCTACAAATGTTAATGCCACATTGCAGATAATCGGCTTTATTGAGAAGCCTGCGGAGGAAAAGAAGACAGGCGCGGAAGAGGTAAAAGATGCTTCGTAACTATTTCTTTGTAAATATTATTCTTATGGTGATAGTCTCTCTTCTTGGAGTAAAGCTATATAAGGCCGTCATATATAAAAAGGAGAGCCCCATAAATATCGCAGTTAAAAAGGCTGAGCCTGAGAAGGCAAAGACTGCTGTGCAGGAGAAGGTGATTAATAAAGAATCATTCAGCGTTATAGCTGAGAAGGATATCTTCCGCCCGTCAAGAACAGCCCCGTTGCAGGGCGCTAACGGTAATGCTGTGATGCCGCCAAAGAATCCTCCCACGCTTTTCGGCACAATAATTGTCGGAGCTGAAAAGACGGCGCTTCTAAAGGAGGAAGCCGGAAAGACAGCAAAGATGTACCGCTTAAACGAGTCTGTTTCAGGGTATATGATTGTTGATATACAGGATGATAAAGTTCTGCTGGAAGCAGGAGGGCAGACAATTGAGGTAAAGCTAAGGGGCAAGAAGGGTGCAAATACGCCTCAGTTAACTCCCGGAGCGCCAGCGCAGAGACCACAGGAAGGAGCGATAAGACGGAGGGTAAGGCCAGCAACCCAAAGGCCGGCCCGGAGTGAGACTAATGTTAAAACTCCCGCACCTTCGCCAACTCCAGCTCCCGTACCACCTGCGCCAGTTCCCATTCCTGCACCAACTCCGGAACCATTCCCCATGCCGGAGCCTCTGGAAGGCGTGGAAGAATTCCCTGAGGGTATACAGCAGCAATAATCAGGGGATTTCTATCCCGAGTGACTTGATCTTTCTGTGGAGGTTGCTCCTTTCAATATCAAGCTCATCCGCTGTCTTTGTGACATTCCAGTTGTTAGTCTCGAGTTTCTTCAGAATAAACCGGCTTTCAAAGTTCTTTCTTGCCTCTTTTAATGTCTTGTAATTATAAAAGTCTGCCTTCTCCTCAATCACGCTGAGCGGTTCTTTGACATCTATAAGATTGGCTTGGCTCATGATTACAAGCCGTTCAATTGTGTTCTTGAGTTCCCTGACATTTCCGGGCCAGTCATATTCCATTAAAGCCTGTGAAGTGGCTTTGCTCACCTCTTTTATTTTTTGGCCGTATTGCCTTGCGAAACTGTTAAGAAAGTATTCAACAAGGATCGGTATGTCATCCTTTCTTTCTCTGAGCGGAGGGACCTGTATGGGGATTACATTAAGCCTGAAATAAAGGTCCTCCCTGAAATTCCCCTTTTTAATCTCGTCCTGAAGCGACTTGTTTGTAGCGGCTATTATCCTCACGTCAACCTTTATGTTTTTGCTTCCGCCTACTCTGAGGAATTCCTGAGTTTCAATAATACGAAGCACTTTTGCCTGTGCTGCCGGCGACATATCTCCTATTTCATCAAGGAAGAGGGTGCCCTCATCCGCTAATTCAAACTTGCCCTTTTTGCGCTCAAAAGCCCCGGTAAAAGAGCCTTTCTCATGCCCGAACAGCTCGCTCTCTATCAACTCATTTGGAATAGCCGCGCAATTGACTTCGATGAAATTATTATTCCTTCTGTCGCTTGCCGAATGCAGTGCTCTTGCAACCAGTTCCTTGCCAGTGCCGCTCTCACCATATATAATGACCCTGCTCTGCGAGGAAGCCGCTTTTGTTATCTCTTCCTTCAGGCTGATTATCTTCGGGCTCTTTCCGACTATCTCCAATTCCTGAAAGATGGTTGATTTTAACGCTATGTTTTCCTTCTCAAGCCTCTGTTTTTCAAGAGCCCTTCTGGTAAGGATCAGGACTTTCTCAAGCGAGAGAGGTTTTTCAAGAAAGTCATACGCTCCGAGTTTTATAGCATGAACTGCAGTGTCTATAGTGCTGTGTCCGGAAATCATGATGACAGGTGTCTCTTTACTGATCTCTTTTATCTTCTTCAGTGTCTCAATCCCGTCAATGCCGGACATCCAGACATCGAGAAGCACAACTTCAGGAGAAATTTTTCCAAAATGTGTAAGGGCATCTTCGCCTGAAGACGCGGTGCTGACCTCATAACCCTCATCTTCGAGAATACTGCTGAGGGTCTCAAGTATGCTCTCTTCATCATCAACTATTAGAACAGTTGCCTTTGTTTTTTGGGACATAATATTTTATATCTTTACCGATTAATATAAATTCTCTGTCTTGATAAAGACAGTCGGCTCAAGCCATGTCACATCTTAACACAATCCATAATCAGATTCTACATCTTGTACTGTGCTGCCGTGATATAATAAACACATTACTAAACGATAACAATCATGAAAAATATCAAAGACATATTGATAGGGAAGGTATCCACAGAGCCTGAAGAGCTCTTTTGTTATGGTTTTGACGCTTCTTCAAGGCAGGGGATTCCCTCTGCTGTTGTAAGGCCGTCCAATACAGATGAGGTTTCAAGAGTTGCGGCATTCGCGTATCAAAATAAAACTCCCATAATTCCAAGGGGCGCAGGATCGGGCATGACAGGAGGCTCTGTTCCTTTCAATGATTCAATCGTTATCTCTTTTGAGGGTATGAGCAGGCTTATTGATATTGACGAGAAGAATATGGTGGCTGTGGTTGAGCCCGGCGTTATAAACGCTCACTTGCAGAGGGAGCTGGAATCAATCGAGCTTTTTTATCCCCCGGATCCCGCGAGCATGGAGTTCTGCACAATCGGAGGAAATGTCGCTGAGAACGCGGGAGGCCCGAGGGCGATTAAGTACGGCGTGACCAAAGACTATGTGCTTGGTCTTGAGGTTGTGCTCGCGGACGGCAGTGTAGTTACAACAGGCGGTAAGACTTTTAAAGGAGTTGTAGGTTATGACCTGACGAGGCTATTGGTAGGCTCTGAAGGAACGCTTGGCATTATTACCAAGGTATTTCTGAAGGTACTGCCTTTACCTAAAGAGATAGTGACGCTTCTCTGTATCTTCCCGCAGATGAACAATGCAGCGCTCGCTGTTCCCAAGATTACGGCTTTGGGAATAATCCCGCGGACCCTTGAATTTATGGATCACGATGCCATAAGAGCAGTGGAAAATTATAAACCGGTGGGGCTTCCGCTTGATACTGAAGCAATATTATTGATAGAGGTGGATGGCCGGCATGCTCAGGTCTCAGAGGAAGCTGAAATGATCGCCTCTGTCTGCGCTTCTTTAGGCGCAGAGATAAAGATCGCCGAAGATATCTTCTCAAGAAAACGCCTATGGGAATCAAGAAGGGCGATCTCGCCTGCCCTTTATAATATCGCCCCGACAAAGATAAACGAAGATATAGTTGTCCCGCGCGGAAGGATCCCTGAAATGATAGATGCGCTAAGGGATATAGCTGAGAAATACAGGATAAAAATTGTGAATTTCGGCCACGCCGGCGATGGCAATATTCATGTGAACATAATGACTGACAAAAACGATAAAGAAGAATATCAGCGTGCTACTAACGCGGTAAAAGATATTTTTGAAGCCACTCTGAAACTGGAGGGGACAATTTCCGGTGAACATGGCATTGGACTTACCAAAGCGCCGTATCTCGGTATGGAACTTTCAAAGGAGAACATAGGGCTCATGAAGGCTGTCAAAAATGTTTTTGACCCTTCAGGCATTTTAAATCCGGGGAAGATATTTACTTAAACCTACATAAAGCAATTGAACCACAGAGAACACAGAGAAAGACCTGAAAGACGTTAAGACATAAAGTCATTTCACCTTTTGGGTGAAAGCAAAACAATACAAATAAAGTGAATAAGCTTTTGAATATGAATTATTTTATCTCTGTGTACTCTGTGGTTAACTGCCGTTTTTAGGTTAAACAATTGAAACGGAGAAGATATGGAAAACCTTGATGTTCAATCGCTGGCGAGGATGATTGGCGCGGGCGCCAACCTGATATATGTGCAGACTGACAATGAGCGGCGTACAGAAGATATAGTGACTCAGGCGGCGCTGCTTTTGAAAGGGATGGGAAGTCCCTACATATGGACTTGCACAGAGGGATTCAGCCGTGATGGAGCCGTTGTCCCCGACACTATTGAACCTCTTAGTGCGCTTGATTTTGCACTGGCCCATCCCGGCACATTTCTCTTTTTGTTTAAAGACCTTGCCTGGTTTTTTCGGGATAACCCCTACATAATTAGAAAGCTTAAGGATTTTTCTGTCCGTGCAAAGCAGAAGGCAATAGTCCTCATAGGGCAGGATGAAGCGGTCCCCGAGGCTATCAGTGAAGACCTCACTATCTTTCATCAGGGACTTCCTCTTATCGGGGAGATCACCGCACATCTCGAACAGCTAAGAAAAAAGGAACCGCTTCTGGCCGAGGCCTCTGCTGCTGACCCTGAACTTCTCGGCAAACTCGTGGTGGCGGCTCAGGGGCTTGATCTGGCTGACATTGACCGGGGAGTGCGTGCCCTGCGGCTGACCAGCGATGCTAATGGGGAGGATATCTTGTCGGCTATCTTTAGGACTAAGCAGATGATCATCAGAAAGAGCGGCATCATGGAGTTTGTAGTAAACGATGTCAGGCCGGACCAGATCGGAGGGGTTGAGAACCTCAAACTATGGATGGAGAGGCGTGAGAGCGCTTTTGGCATTGAGAATATCTCTTCCGGCGCCAGCCTGCCGAAAGGAATTCTGATGATGGGAATCACCGGCTGCGGCAAGTCCCTCTTCGTCAAGATCATAGCTGCTCAGTGGAATCTGCCTCTTATCCGCCTTGATATGGCGGCGGTATACGGGGGGGCTCATGGTTCCCCGGAATCAAGCCTGCGCAAGGCATTCAGGACCGCCGAGGCTGTCGCGCCATGCGTTCTCTGGATTGACGAGATCGAGGCAGGCATAAGCTCTCACGGGTTCAAGGAAGAAGGCGGGGCTGTGTCGCGGGTGCTTGGCTCGTTCCTCATCTGGATGCAGGAAAAGCAGGCCCCGGTTTTTGTAGCTGCCACTGCCAATGCTATAGAAATGCTGCCTGCCGAGGTGCTGCGGAAGGGACGTTTTGATGAGATATTCTATGTGGGGCTTCCTGACCTCAAGGGACGGGAGGAGATATTCCGCGTTCATCTTGCGAAGCAGAAAATTGATCCGAAAACATTAGACATTGCCCTGCTTGCCGATATGACCGCAGGATATTCCGGAGCCGAGATCGAGCAGGCAATACTTACAGCCATCTTTGAGGCTCTTGCCGATCATCGTCCCATGGTGCAGCAGGACCTGATGGTCGCCTTCAGCCGTACGGTCCCTCTCTCGGTAACAATGGCGGAGCAGATCAAAAAGACCGAAGCCTGGGCGTACAAACGGGCAGTCCCTGCGTCAGGAAAATATAAGCGGTGAATAATGCTGTAGTCTGGGAAGGATTATAATGGGAAGCGAGAGGAAACGTGATGCGTCACCATCGCTGGCAATCGACCTGAAAAAACCGCAGACGTTATTGATTGGGTTGAATTGCTGGCTATATTTCAGTTCTATTCATTTTTTTATAACAAGAGCAGCGATGGTGGCAATGGCGAATATTAGAAATAAAGCGAAAGCAAGTCCAAACGCTATCTCTTTTGTCGATAACTTTCTATTTAAACCCACATCAGTTTCTATTTCAGAACGGTGACCAGTATATTTTGTCTTCCATTCATTGAGCAGTTTTGCCAGCTCGTCCAAATCTATTTCATATTTTGTAGTCAATGCATCATCATAACCAGA
The DNA here is from genome assembly GCA_040758255.1 of Nitrospirota bacterium. GTDB lineage: Bacteria > Nitrospirota > Thermodesulfovibrionia > UBA6902 > UBA6902 > JACRPZ01. The sequence continues at coordinate 6,271 of JBFLVX010000053.1, read as the reverse complement.
CAAAAACCGCAGAGCTTTTGATCCGAATTGATGGGCAATTGAAGACGGTTTATAATTCCAATAAACCACTCTTCTATCAATAAAGATTGAAAAGCATGTGACATAGACTCTTTTTACTCCAAAATAATCTATGTCATGCCATCTGTACAACGTAGTTCCTTTGTAGAACCCTTGAGGCGTGAGCTTAACGGTCAGTTCATCATAAATATTCTCACCGCAAATGGTATAGGAGATTCTTTGGATGACAATAACAATAAAGACTACCCACATAATTATGAGGAATACTAAATCGTCCCAGTTTGCCCTATTAAAGCCTTTTAGATAAAAATAATAAGTTAACGCAGGAAGCGCCAATAGAAGTATGAACAAAAGCGGAGTTGCAGTTTCCTTCTGAGGTCTTATAATAAGTGGGTTTTGATTATCCACTATAACTTTGCCTTCCCATTATAACGTCATTTCAACGATAACCAGTTATTAGACAGTTAAAAAACATTAGCACAAACTTGTGCCGCAGTCAATAATTATTGAAGGTCGTTTTATAGTTATCATTATTTTTTTCAAACTCCCCGCCAGTTTGACATCTCTCCTCTAATACTGTTACTATTTTTGTGGTTATTTTTCCTCAGAGACGGAAAAACGCACGGAAAAGAAGCTGAAAAACCGTAAATTTAACAAATAGTTAAGCAATATAAATATAATAGGAGAATAGTTATGAAGATCATATTAAAAGAAGACGTTAAGAACCTTGGTGAAGTAGGCGCCATAAAAAATGTTGCGGACGGATATGCCAGAAATTATCTTCTGCCCAGAAATCTTGCGGTTGAAGCAAGCGATAAAAGTGTAAAGCAATTCGAGCATTTGAAGAAGCAGATACTTGCAAAGGCCGAAAAGATAAAAAAATCCTCAGATGACCTGGCTGTCAGATTATCTACACTACAGCTCTCAATAGATGCGCAGGCCGGAGAAGAGGATAAACTCTTCGGCACTATAACCACAGCAGATATAGCAGATGCCTTGTCTAAACAGGGCATAGAGGTTGATAAGCGCAAGATAGCCATAGAAGCGCCCATAAAGCGTCTGGGAACGCATAACATAACGGTTAAGCTTAGTCAGGGCGTAACAGCCGGAGTGGCCTTGGAAGTTAAGAAAGCCGAATAACTAAGGGTGTCTTTTAAAATGCTTAAACCTCTGCGCAGTGAGAACATCTCCGGAGCTGCCCTCGACCGTTTGCCCCCGCAAAATATAGAGGCGGAACAGTCTGTTCTTGGTGCGATCCTCCTTGAAAACGAAGCCCTTCCTTCCGCAATGGAACTGCTCGTCCCTGATGATTTCTACAAGGAAGCCCACAAGAAGATATTTAGCGCCATGCTCGATCTCTACGAGAAGAATGAGCCTATTGACCTGATAACCCTCACCGAACGCATGAGCGGAAAGAATGAGCTTGAGTCAGTCGGCGGCGCTGCTTATCTCAGCGCCATTGTTAATCAGGTGCCCACGTCCGCCAATGTAAAGTACCATTCAAAGATTGTCAAAGAAAAAGCCATCTTAAGAAACATGATCACCACAGCTACCGAGATCATACAGATGGGTTATACCCCTGAGATATCAGGGCAGGATGTTAATGAGCTTCTGGACGTTGCCGAGACAAAGATATTCGGCATCTCAGAGAAGATGATAAAGAGCTCATATGTGCATGTTAAGTATGTTCTTAAGGATACGATTGAGCTTGTAGATAAACTTTATAACAAGAAAGAGCTTATAACCGGTCTCCCTACTGGATTTACAGACCTCGATTATACTACAACAGGTTTTCAGCCCGGCGATCTGGTAGTTGTAGGCGCCAGGCCAGGCATGGGCAAGACCGCCTTCTGTCTGAATATTGCCACGCATGTCGGCATCGAAGTTAAAGTTCCTGTTGCCATATTCAGCCTTGAAATGACCAAGGAACAGCTTGTGCTGAGGATGGTCTGCTCTGAGGCAGAGGTTGATTCCAAGAGCGTTCGTTCAGGCTATCATAGCAAGGAAGACTACAGAAAACTTGTAAACGCGGCAGGCAGGCTCGCCGAGGCTTCAATATATATTGATGATTCGTTTAACTCCGTGCTTGAGATAAGGGCCAAAGCAAGGAGATTGAAGGCAGAGCACGGATTGGGGCTCATCATTGTTGATTATTTACAGCTTATGAGCGGGGTAGGCCACTTTATGCAGAGAGAGCAGGTGATATCCGACATCTCGCGCTCCATGAAGGCGCTTGCCAAAGACCTGTCAGTGCCTGTCATATTGATCAGCCAGTTAAACAGAAGCTGCGAATTAAGAGGGGAGGACAAAAGCCCTTTAATTGCAGATCTCAGGGAGTCCGGCGCAATAGAGCAGGATGCGGATACAATACTGTTCCTTTACAGGGATGAATATTATAAAAAGGACAAGAGCACTGAAAAGGGAGTTGCGGTTTTAGACATAGCCAAACAGAGAAACGGCCCGACCAATAAACTGAAGCTTACCTTTATTGATAAGTTCACAAAATTTAAGGACTATACGGACAGGGAAGTATATTAGATAATTCAGGGGGCAACTATGATAAAGCGGAAACCGGCAGTGGCCGGACAATTTTATTCATCCGACGCCTCAGAGCTTGCTGATGAGGTGGGCGATTATATTAAGTCCGGCGTCAAGAAGGAGAGGGCGATAGGCATTCTATCTCCTCACGCGGGGCTGATGTACTCAGGCCAGGTTGCCGGGGCGGTCTTCTCAAGGATCGAGTTTCCTGAGACTTTTGTAATAATCAGCCCGAACCATACAGGACTCGGCAGTTCTGTTTCTATAATGACTTCGGGAGAATGGCAGATGCCTACCGGAGATCTGACAATAGATGAAAAGCTTGCAGGAAAAATAGCTGAACTTTGTGGTGTTGCAGACGCTGATCCTTCGGGACTCGCTCATTTGATGGAACATTCAATTGAGGTGCAGCTTCCATTTATTCTTCATCTCTCTAAGGATGTCAGGATAGTCCCCATTACGTTAATGGCGGATTCTCTTGATACATTCAGGATGTTAGGCGAGGCTGTCGCTGATGCTGTAAAGGATTGCGGGTATCCTGTGACAATAGTTGCAAGCTCTGATATGAGTCATTACGAAGAAGAGACCATTGCGCGCTCAAAGGATAAAAAAGCTATTGACATGATTGTAGCCCTCAACCCGGAAGGCCTGTACAACACTGTTAAGAGAGAGGGCATCAGCATGTGCGGTTACGGCCCTGCGACAACAATGCTTTATGCCGCAAACAGGCTTGGTGCAAAGAAGGCTGAGTTAATAAAGTATATGACTTCAGGCGATGTGAACAGGGATTACAGCCAGGTAGTAGGCTATGCAGGGATGATAATAAAATAAACGGGCAGAGCATTTGCTGCGGAGGGTTTTTATGTCTAAGCTGGACAAGGTTGTGCATGAAAAATACGGGCTGAATTCAAAGTTTAAATTCAGATGCCACAAGGATATAAAGTGTTTTACAAAATGCTGCAGCAATATTGATATACTTTTAACACCTTATGATGTGCTGCGGTTAAAGAACAGGCTGAAACTCTCCTCGGCGGAATTTCTCTCAAACTACACATACGTCAAGATTGATGAGAAATCATCCCATCCCCATGTGATGCTCAAAATGAAAGAGAGCGCGGAGATGGAGTGCCCCTTTGTTACGCCTGAAGGCTGCAACGTATATACAGACAGGCCTGCCAATTGCCGCTATTATCCTGTGGGTCAGGGGACCTTTAAAAAAGAGACGGAAAAGGGAACTGAGGAAGAGGAATTTTATTTTTTTGTTAATGAACCCCATTGTCTTGGCTTTGATGAGGCGAAGGAGTGGACAATAGAGTCATGGCGGGTTGATCAGGAAGTGGACCTTTATGACAGGCTCAACAGGGAATGGAAGGGCTTGCAGTTAAGAAAAGACCTGCCGGGACATCCTCCTATTAATGATAAAAAACAGGCGCAGTTTTATATGGCCAGTTATGATATTGACAGCTTTAGAAATTTTGTTTTTGATAGCAAGTTTTTAGATGTATTTGATATTGATGAAGAGACTGTTGAGAAGATCAGAAACGATGAGGTGGAGCTGATGCAGTTCGGGTTCAGATATATTAAATACATAATGATGCTTGAGGAGACCCTGAAGGTCAGGGATGAGGCAGTGAATAGCAGGGTTACTAAAAAATAAGACAGGCAAAATATAGAATTAAATAACTGGCATGAATTCAAGGAGGGTTTAAATGGACTGGGGAATGGAAAATCGTCTGGCGCAGCTTATTCAACCTGACGGCCGCTGTTTTTTTCTTCCGATTGATCACGGATATTTTCAGGGGCCCACAAGCTGTTTGGAGGAACCCGGAGAGACTATAAAGCCTCTTTTGTCCCATGCGGACGCATTATTTGTAACAAGAGGCGTATTGCGCAACGCAGTGGATGCTGCAAAAACCAAACCGATAATTTTAAGGGTATCCGGCGGCACAAGCATGGTCGGCGAGGACCTTGCGAATGAAGGGATCACCACTTCTATAGAGGAGATCATACGGCTGAATGCATCAGCTGTCGGCATGTCGGTCTTTATCGGAACCAAATATGAAAAAGAGACCTTGATGAATCTCTCAAAGCTTGTCAATGAGTGCGAGAATTACGGCATCCCTGTTATGGCTGTCACTGCTGTGGGCAGGGAGCTTGAAAAGCGGGATGCCCGCTATCTTGCTTTATGCTGCAGAATAACCGCTGAACTCGGCGCGAGAGTGGTAAAGACGTACTGGTGCGATGACTTTGAGAAGGTTACAAGAGGCTGCCCTGTTCCTGTAGTTATGGCAGGCGGCCCAAAGTGCGAGACCGAACTTGAGGTCATGGAGTTTGTCTATGACGGCATTCAGAAAGGCGCTATCGGAATAAATCTTGGAAGAAATGTATGGCAGAATCCGCATCCAGTTGCGATGATAAAGGCTTTAAAGGCGGTCGTTCACAAGAACGCAAAGCCCAAAGAGGCTTACGAGCTCTTCAATGAGCTGAAGAATAAGAAGTAAGATATTCAGCCACTGACTAACACAGACTAAAGCGCTTGTCTAAAAACTTTTTGGCCGATTTAAAGAACTATGCGTGTCGCGGTCTATTACAACAATAGCGATGTAAGGATAGAGGAGACTCCTGTCCCTGAAATTAATGCCGGAGAGCTTTTGGTAAAGGTCATGGCGAGCGGCATATGCGGGAGCGATGTAATGGAGTGGTACCGCGTAAAGAAGGCTCCCATAGTCCTTGGCCATGAGATAGCGGGTGAGGTCATCGAGACCGGAAGCGATGTGAAGAAGTATAAGAAGGGCGACAGAGTCTTTGTCTCTCATCATGTTCCGTGTAATACCTGTCACTATTGTCTTAACGGATATCATACCGCTTGTGAAACACTCCACAAGACCAATTACTATCCGGGGGGCTTTTCAGAATATCTCATGGTGCCGGAGATTAACGTAGATCGCGGCGTGTATGTTTTACCGGATGAGATATCTTACGATGAGGGAACATTTATTGAACCGCTCGCATGTGTCCTGCGCGGGCAGAGGCTCGCAGCCTTAAAACCCGGGCAGACCGTTCTGGTAATCGGCAGCGGGATATCAGGGCTGCTCCATATTGAGCTTGCCAGCGCCCTTGGAGCAGGGCGTATCTTTGCCACTGATATAAGCGAATACCGCCTCAGAGAAGCTGAGCGGCACGGCGCTTATGCAGCTATAAACGCTAAAGAAAATGTCGTTGAACATTTATTGCAGCTTAATGATAACAGGCTTGCGGATCTTATTATAGTATGTGCCGGAGCCCTCTCAGCCGCCGCAGAAGCAATAAGATGTGTTGACCGAGGAGGCACTGTTCTATTTTTTGCTGTGCCTGAACCGGAGGTGATGGTTCCTGTTCCCATGAACAGCCTATGGAGAAATGAAATTAAACTTATGACATCATACGGAGCAGGCCCGTCTGATATTGATACTGCCATTAACATTATCAGGAACCGCAGGATTAATCTAAACGAAATGATCACTCACAAGCTGCCGTTTGAAGAGATAGGAGAAGGATTCCGGCTTGTCGCAGATGCAAAGGAATCTATAAAGGTGATAATTGAACCGCATAAAAAATAAGGGTCATGACTAGAATAGTTTTCGATTATGGAACATATTTAAGACAAGTTTATGAATATCATCATCTCGATAATTAAATCTAAACTCACACTCTTTTAAATGAAAATAGAAAGTAT
>JBFLVX010000052.1:0-13639 GCA_040758255.1 Nitrospirota bacterium | reverse complement strand
CTGGGTCAAACTGCAATCCTGAGTTTGCTTCGATTTCATTCACTGCCGCTGTAAAATCAAGTTGTTCTCTGTATGAGTATTTGTTTGTGAGAATATCAAATACCTCCGCTAAAAAGAGTATTCTTGCCTCAAGAAGGATCGCATCTCCAAGTTTTCCGTAAGGATAGCCGTTGCCGTCATATCTTTCATGGTGCTGAAGTATTATATCGGCTGAACCCTTCCAGAGGGAGACGCTTTTTATTATTTCATATCCTGACTTTGGATGAAGTTGGTATGTTTCTTTTGTTGAGCCTGTTTTCAGGAAACCAATATCATGAAACAGGCAGGCATAATGAAGCGTCTTCAAATTCTCTTCGGGCAGATTCAGTTCCTTAGCGATTAAATATGCGTATTTTGCCACCCTTCTCACATGCCCCTTCTTGGTAGGATCAATTGAATCCTGCGCTGCTACGAGGATCTCCGCTATATGGATCATGTCGCTTTGCTGATTTTCCAGCAGCCTGCTTTGGGTGATTGATATGGCAGCCTGATCAGCGAGACTGCTCAAAAGATTCTCATCCTCCTCGGTGAACATGCCTCCCCTTTTATTTAATACTTCAATAACGCCGATTACTTTATTGTTGAGGATAAGAGGAACACCCATTATAGACCTTGTTCTGAAGCCGGATTTTGCGTCAAGCTCCTGGTTGTAACGCTCGTCTTTGGCCGCATCATTAACGCGGACAGGCTGTTTGTTAGCAGCAACCCATCCTGAGAAACCTACGCCTGTTATCACTACCCTGTCTTTGATCTTTTCAGATGACGGGCCCGCGGCGACTTTAAACTTGAGATGTCCGGTTTCATCATACAGAAGAAGGGAGCCGGCCTCGGCAGAGTTCAGGCGCATTGCCTGTTTCACAATATTCTCAAGGAGCACATCAAGATAAGGGGTCTCTCTTATCTGTTTCGTGATCTGGAAGAGGCTGGTCAACCTCTTGTGAAGATCCTGCAAGGATGAAATAGCGGTATTAGTGGCTTTGGTCAAAAGGAAGAAACCAAGGACCGACACAAAAACGGAAAGAACGAGAACAATTCCGATATCTAATGGCAGATCGGTTAAACTTCCTTTAGTGACATAAGGCAATACATACTGTATAGAAAAATATACAAGTATTGCCAGCGGGATAATAGACGCTGTAAAGTATGATATCTTTACATTACGGCGTATCGTTGCAAAGAATTCTTTTCCAACAGTGCTATGCATTAAACCATTCTATCAATATAAATCATTTGCGTCAATACTTTTTTTTTAATAAGATAAAAAATATTTCAGTTCGTAAACTGCGGCTATTTTGTATAGGATGGAATAGAGCCTACAATCTGTCTCTTCCGCATTTAAATCTGCATTTTAAAACTTGAATAAAACTAAGGTGTTAGAGCATAATATGAACCTGAAGTCGTGATTAAGCCTGCTGGAAACTCTCAGCTCTTGGCTTTAAATTAAATAACTGCGCTAAATTAACAACTGGGGCAAGATTGAAAAAATCAGCGATATCTGTCGGCATTATAGGTTTCGGCACAGTCGGAACAGGGGTTGCAAAAATTCTTCTTGGGAAGGAAAAGGAACTTCAACGGAGGTTGGGGTTTCCTGTTCTATTAAAGAGAATAGCGGATACTGATACAAAGAGGGACAGGGGGATTAAACTTCCGGCTGGACTGCTTGTCAAGGACGCTGACGCCATATTAAATGACCCTGAAATAGACATAGTTGTTGAACTTATCGGCGGGATACATCCTGCAAAGGAAATCATACTAAAGGCGATCAGCAACGGGAAGCATGTGGTTACCGCAAACAAGGCGCTTATTGCAACCGAAGGAAAAGGGATATTTGATGCGGCTGAAAAGAGAAGGGTTGAAGTTGGTTTGGAAGCCGCGGTTGCAGGGAGCATTCCGGTTATCAAGATCATCAGAGAGGCGCTTGTCGGCAATAAGATAGAGGCGCTCTTCGGCATAATCAACGGGACATCAAACTATATATTGTCAAAGATGACGGAAGAGGGCGTTGATTTTTCAACAGCCCTTGATGATGCTAAAGCGCTTGGATATGCAGAGGCGGACCCGAAATTTGATATAGAGGGTATTGACTCTGCCCATAAACTTGCAATATTATTATCACTCTCTTTTGGAGCGCCGTTTTCTTTCAGTAAGATATATACTGAGGGAATAACAGAGGTAACTCCTCTGGATATTCAGTTTGCGTCAGAGTTCGGCTATAAGATTAAACTGCTGGCTATCGCAAAACTTATAAACAGCGAGATAGAGGCAAGGGTACATCCCACAATGCTTACGGATGACAGCCTTATCTCAAATGTGAACGGTGTCTTCAACGCGGTTTATGTTGAAGGTGACGCGATTGGCCAGGCGCTTTACTACGGCAAAGGCGCTGGAGAGATGCCTACCGGGAGCGCTGTTGTCAGCGATATTGTTGATATTGCCAGAAATATCAGAACCGGAGCTGCTGATAGGATTCACGGGCTTGGCATGCCTGTGAATAAAAAGTTGAGCATAAGAAAGATGGAGGATATATCTTCCTGTTATTATCTTCGCTTTTCAGCTCTTGATAAACCCGGAGTGCTCTCAAGGATTTCCGGTATATTAGGCGGCTGCAATATAAGCATCAAATCTGTGATTCAGAAGGACCGCAAAAAAGAGAAAGCAGTGCCTTTGGTGATGATGACGCATAAGGCGAGAGAGAAGGATATACTGCTTGCACTAAAGAAGATTAATAAATTATCGGTTGTATCGGGCAAGACTCTTTTTATAAGGGTGGAAGCCAGGGAAGAATAGACTAAGTGAACGATATAAACATAAAAGCGGACAGGAAGCTGGATATCAGGGGTGTTGTCTGCCCTTACACCCTTGTAAAATCAAAACTTGCTGTCGAGGATTTAGAGCTCGGGCAGGTGCTTGAAATAATACTTGACTATCCTGAGGCTGCTGACAGTATTCCAAAGGCGATGCTTAATTACGGAAATTCTGTTCTTAAAGTGGAGAAGATAAGCCCGAAAGAATGGATCATTCTGGTAAGGAAAGAGGTTGAAGACTGATGGAGTTTACCGAAGAACAACTTAAGAGATACAGCAGGCATATAATTCTGTCTGAAGTGGGAGGCAAAGGCCAGAAGAAGATATCCGCGGCAAAGGTGCTTATGGTCGGGGCAGGAGGGCTTGGCTGTCCCGTGGGATATTACCTTGCGGCAGCAGGAGTGGGGACTATCGCAATTGTGGATAATGACGAAGTTGAGCTCAGCAACCTTCAGAGACAGATTGCTCACAGCGTAAAAACACTCGGCATGAAAAAGGCTGATTCAGCAAAGCAGACCTTTGAGGCGTTAAATCCGGATGTGAATGTTGTCGCGATTAAAGAGAGGATTAACAGCAAGAACATACTTGATTTGATAAGAGATTACGATATAATTGTTGACGGAACTGATAATTTTCCTACAAGATATCTTATTAATGACGCCTGTGTAATGTTGGGGAAGCCTCTTGTCACCGGCGCGATACTCAGATTTGAAGGGCAGGTCACAACAATATTGCCGGGTGACGGGCCGTGCTACCGCTGCCTCTTTGAAGAGCCGCCTCCTGCCGGGCTTGTGCCTTCATGTCAGGAAGCAGGCGTGCTTGGTGTTCTGCCGGGCGTTATCGGCGCTCTTCAGGCAACGGAGGTTTTGAAATTAATTATCGGCAAGGGGAAACCTCTCAAAGGGGAACTTCTGATATATGATGCCCTTGGTGTGAATTTTAGAAAAGTAAAAATCCCAAAGAATTCTGAATGTCCTGTTTGCGGCAAAGAGCCTACGATTAAAGAACTTTCAGATATGCCGGAACAGTATTGTGAGATATAAATAAATCTTAAACTGTATTTTTTGAGGCGGAGAATGAGTTTTATAAGAGGACTTAAATGCAGGGAGTGCGGCAGGGAATATGAGATCGCCCCTATTTACGTTTGCGAGTTCTGTTTCGGCCCGCTTGAGGTGGTTTACGATTATCAGGGGATAAAAGGTGTTTTGACGAGGGCGTTGATACAGTCAAGGCCCAATAATTTGTGGCGGTACAGAGAACTGCTGCCGGTTGAAGGCGAACCTGCAAATGCGCTTAATACCGGTTTTACGCCGCTGGTAAAGGCTGATAATCTTGCAAGGCATCTGGGAGTAAAAGAGCTTTACATAAAAGATGACACGGTAGCCCATCCAACGCTCTCTTTTAAAGACAGAGTGGTTGCTGTTGCGCTTGCGCGGGCAAAGGAGTTTGGTTTTGATACAGTGGCATGCGCTTCTACAGGCAACCTGGCCCATGCTGTTTCAGCTCATGGAGCAAAAGAAGGATTTAAGCGCTTTATATTTATCCCGGCTTCTCTGGAGAAAAGCAAAATTGTAGCGTCTCTCGTATACGAGCCGAATCTTATCGCTGTTGACGGCAATTATGACGATGTCAACAGGCTCTGCAGCGAGATCGCCAATAAGTACCGCTGGGCCTTTGTAAATATAAATATCCGGCCGTTCTATGCCGAGGGCTCCAAGTCGCAGGGGTTTGAGATAATCGAGCAGCTTGGCTGGAAAGCGCCTGACGCGGTTGTTGTCCCATGCGCAAGCGGTTCTTTGCTGACCAAGATATGGAAGAGTTTTAAAGAGATGAAAGAGGTCGGCTTGATTGACGAGGTTCATACAAAAGTTTTTGCTGCTCAGGCCACAGGCTGTTCGCCTATTGTCGCGGCCATAAAACAGGGGATTGATGTTATAAAACCTGTTAAGCCTGACACGATCGCAAAGTCGCTTGCCATAGGAAATCCTGCCGATGGTTTTTATGCAATACATGTAATACGTGAGACCGGGGGGCATGGAGAGGATGCATCAGATCAGGAGATCATTGATGCAATGAAGCTCCTTGCGAAGACAGAGGGAATATTCGCGGAGACTGCTGGAGGAGTAACCCTTGCCTCGGCAATTAAACTTATTAATAGTGGAAAGATAGATAAAAATGGTACGACAGTGCTCTGTATAACCGGAAATGGACTAAAGACACAAGAGGCGCTCAGCGGGCATACTCCTGAGCCGCATTACATTAAGCCGAACATTAATTCTTTTGAAGAGGTTTTGGCGAAGATCAAAAAGGTTTGATATATAAAAGGAGGGAAATATCATGGCTGTTAAAGTAAAGATACCGGTGCCTTTACAGCGTATAACGCAAGGCAAAGAAGAGGTCGAGGCTGAGGCCGGCACAGTGATTTCACTTGTCAATGACCTTAATCAAAAATACCCTGGTCTTGCGGAACGCATATCAGAAAACGGGAAGATAAGAAGGTTCGTCAATGTCTATATCAACGAAGAGGATATCAGGTTTTTGAAGAGCGAGGATACGTCTGTAAATGACGGCGATGTTGTCTCAATAGTGCCGGCAATCGCAGGCGGCATTTAAATAAATCAGGGGGGCGCATGAAAAGCAGAATAAAATTGACCTTTCCGCAGGACCTTATAAAAGAGCCGGTCATATTTACAATGGCGAAGAAGTTCGACATAATGCCGAACATCAGAAGGGCGCGGGTCACCGAGACAGTCGGCGAAATGATTCTTGAGCTTGAGGGCGCTGAGGAGAATCTTAACATGGGAGTGAAGTTTCTCAAGGAACAGGGGATTGTTGTAGAGCCTGCCGAAGGTGACATCGTAGAATAATATGAAACTCTGGAAAGGATTAATTGAAGAATACAGGGATTTTCTCCCTGTGTCGGAAAAAACACCTGTAATTACTCTTCATGAAGGAAACACCCCTTTAATTAAAGCCGCGCATACTGATCAGATCCTCTCTCGGGATGTTGCTTTATATTTCAAGTTTGAAGGTTTGAATCCCACCGGTTCGTTTAAAGACAGGGGGATGACGGTCGCCATTTCTAAAGCGGTTGAATCAGGCGCAAAAGCTGTTATATGCGCGTCAACAGGCAATACTTCAGCTTCCGCAACTGCCTACGCGGCAAAAGCCGATATATCCACTATCGTTCTTATCCCTGAAGGTAAGATAGCAATGGGCAAACTGGCCCAGGCCATGATACACGGCGCAATGGTGCTTCAGGTTGACGGTAATTTTGACGAGGCGTTGACGATAGTTAAAGAGGTCGTGGCCAAGCATCCGATCGCGTTAGTCAATTCAATAAATCCCTTCAGAATCGAGGGACAAAAGACAGCGGCATTTGAGGTATGCGACCAGCTCGGCTCTGCTCCTGTTTACCATGCACTTCCGGTAGGAAATGCGGGAAACATTACCGCGTACTGGAAAGGCTACAATGAGTATATGAAAGCTGGCAAGAGCAAATCTTTGCCCAAGATGTTAGGGTTTCAGGCTGCCGGAGCAGCGCCTATAGTTTTAGGCCATCCTGTTGAAAATCCTGAGACAGTTGCCACTGCCATAAGGATCGGCAATCCGGCAAGCTGGAAGGGCGCTGTTGCCGCAAGGGATGAATCAGGAGGGATAATAGACGCTGTCACCGATGATGAGATCCTTGAGGCGTATAAATTAATTGCGGCCAAGGAAGGTATCTTCTGCGAGCCTGCGTCAGCCGCGTCTTTGGCAGGCGTTATAAAACTCTCAAAGCAGGGCTATTTTAAAAATGGGGACAGCATCGTCTGCACATTAACAGGCAACGGTTTGAAAGACCCTGACAATGCGATTAGGCTCTCTGAACCGCCTATAAAAGTTAAAGCAAATATCGCGGCAGTAGAGGATGTTTTAAGAGGGTGCTGCATATAGAAGCCCTTTTTTAAGTTACTGCCATTTTTATCCCTGCAAGAATAAGTACGATACCAAGCAGTACCCTAAGCACCGGGTTGTTTATCCGTGTCGCTCCAAGTGACGCTCCGATAAAACCTCCTGCAAGCACTACCACGCCCCAAATTGGAAAATTATCCGGCAATGTTCCGCCTTTTTGAAGATGACCGGCCAAGCCTGAAACAGAATTGACGAGAATAAATACTGCGGCAATCGAGGATGTTTGCCGTAATTCTGCCCATCCCGCAATTACTAATACAGGACTAAGGAAAATACCGCCGCCAACTCCGGTGAGTCCGGATACAAATCCGATAAAACCACCGACCAATGCAGATATAATTATGCCTGGCAATCGAATATTATTATCACTACCGGACTCACGATAACGCATCAAAAGATGCGCGGCTGCAAATAACAGCGCTATTCCGACCAGTGACTTGTAGATGCCGGATGCAACAGTCAGCCCTCCGCCCAGATACGCAAGCGGAATGGAGGTGACTGCAAAAGGCCAGAAAAGTCTCCATGAAAAGTGTCCTGCTGTATAGAACCGTATGCTTGTAACCAATGCCACTAAAATATTTAGGGCAAGAGCTGTCGGCTTCATTACATCAGGGGGAAATGAGAGCAGAGCCATAGTTGCCAAATAACCGGATGCTCCGGCATGCCCCACCGTCGAGTAGAGAACCGCGATAAAGAAAAAGCATAATCCTGTAAATATTATCTCATTCATTATTAATATCTATTAGGGTAACATAACGTGGCGGTTGAGACAAAACCTTTAAGCTGAACAAATTATAAACATCTTCTTTTAAATAATGTAAAATATCCGCACTATGAAAATCTCTATACAAAACAAAAAAGAAACAGATTTTGCTTGTGACGTATTGATATTACCGCTGTTGGAAGATGAAGGGATCACTCTTTACAAAGATATAAACAAGGCATTAAACAATATGCCGGATGACATTATGTCTTCTGGGGAATTTAACGGCAAGCTCAGCGAGGTCTGCCTGATTCACACAGGATGGAAGATAAAACCTGACAGGCTTCTCCTTATCGGCCTCGGGAAAAGAAGCGAAATTACTGCCGAGAAACTGAGGCAGGCGGGCGGCAAGGCTTCTTCGTATTTGAGCGGCCTGAAGATAAAAGACATTGCTCTCTCAGTAAAGACAATTGCGTCTTTGAAACAGACGCCGGTTGCCTTTGTCGAAGGAGCATTGCTTGCCAATTACAATTTTCATAGATATAAGAAGGAAGAAAACCATAAAGAGATTAAAAAGATCGCTATCCTTACAAACGAAAAACTGAACAAGCAGATCAGGTGGACTGAGGCCGCGGTAAGTGCCGCGCACTGTGCGCGGAAGTTGGTTAACACTCCCTCAAACGACATGACCCCTTCCGCGCTTGTCAAGGCTGCGCGGTCTCTGAAAAATGTCTCTGTGAAGGTGATCGAGAAGAACGAGGCTGAACGTCTTGGCATGGGCGCGTATCTTTCAGTTGCAAAGGGCTCCAATGAACCGCCGAAATTTATTGTCATTACTTATAAGGGTAAAAAGACTCCTCCAGTTGCGCTTGTTGGTAAGGCGATAACATTTGACAGCGGCGGTATCTCTATCAAGCCAAGCGAGGGGATGGAGAAGATGAAGTATGACATGGCGGGCAGCGCTGCCGTGTTAGGGGTAATAAAGGCTGCGTCTGAAATGAAGATGCCCGCGCATATAATCGGCATCCTTCCTGCTGAAGAAAACCTTCCGGGCGGCAAGGCATTCAAACCGGGAGATGTGGTGAAGACAATGAGCGGCAAGACCATTGAAATAATCAGCACAGACGCTGAGGGAAGGCTCGCCGTTGCAGACGCTATGGAATACGCGAAACGATTCAAGCCCTCTGCAATTATTGATATCGCAACCCTCACAGGGGCATGTTCGATAGCCTTCGGCAATGAGGCTGCTGCGATGATGGGAAATGATGAAGGGCTCATGAAAAAGATGACGGATGCTTCTTTCGAAACTTACGAACGCGTATGGCAGATGCCTCTTTTTGATGAATATAAAGAATATCTTAAAAGCGATATTGCAGATTTAAAAAATGTTGGAGGCAGATCAGGCGGTCTTATTACGGCTGGGTACTTCCTCAAGGAATTTGCAGGCGATACACCGTGGATACATCTTGATATCGCAGGCACGGCATGGACTGATAAAGACAAGCCGTATATCCCCAAAGGCGCAACTGGCGTCGGGGTTAGACTGCTGCTGAGTTTCTTGCAATCCGTCATTTAATTAAAATAGAGAATTTATCTGGTATATCGAAAGAAAACAATACCTGACCCTCATGAGCTTGCTTTTAATTGTTAGGAGGTTTTACGAGCGATTTCAAACTCCGGTTTACCGTATGACCCAAATAAAACATCCTCAGAAGTCTCCTCCGCTCCATTGTCAAAAAAGTTGTAATGATCAAAGCCACATTCACGCGCTAAAGTGACGATTTCTGCTACTGTTTCCGTGGGTAAGTACTGAGAAATGGAAACATTCCTATAATCCGGAGCATCAGTAGAACCAAAAGATGAGGTGCCTAAGACTCCGACATCAGCTAGTTTTGACTTAATGGTGTCTTTGTCAGAAAGGTGCTTGTTAATCCCAATAATAAGACGACTAACTCGTGTTGCACTCGACTTTGTCGATTGTGGTGCATTAATGAGACCTTTTTCAATGAACTCGAGTCTTCGGCCTATTTCCATCAAGTGCGCTTCACTTCTATTAATAGTAATTGGTTCGTTTGTTTTTTGACTCAAGTAAGACGAGTAGTAAGAGTCCTCTTGAAGCTCAGGACGAAACTTAGTCTGTAGCAGGAATACGGCAATCAAAAAAACCGGAACATTTAGTATTGCCGCAATCACTAAAGCCATTGATTCCCATGAACCTGCCGCCATATTTGCGGCAGCAAACAGAAAACAACTGTCTATGGAAAATAGGCCGGCTAACCAAGCCCCGAGCAATTGAATTGGCTTGGTAATCCTTTCAGGCTTGATGTTGTGGTCAGTCATATGATCTTCGGGACAATTATCCTAAGAAGTTATTATCTGAATGGCTGAGTTGAGAGTAGCATAAATTTAAAAGTGTGGTCAATGAAAAAAAAGCTTGATAAGTTGTTTTTCATAAATGAATTCTTCACTTTTCTTGCTCAGAAAAGTTAATATAATTCTCGGTTTTTCTTTTTAATAATCAAAGGGGCGCTGGAAAATGAAATACGTTGTATTGATCGGTGACGGGATGGCGGGCAGGCCGTTAAAGGAGTTAGGTTATAAAACCTGCCTTCAAAAGGCCAGAACTCCTAATATGGACAGGCTTGCCGCAGAAGGCGAAGCTGGCAAGGCTAGAACTATACCGAAGGGATTTGAGCCGGGCTCGGACGTTGCCAATCTCTCTATCCTTGGATATGATCCGTCCAGATATTACAGCGGAAGGGCCCCTCTTGAGGCGGCTTATCAGGGGATAAAGCTGGGGCCGAAGGATGTTGCTTTCAGATGCAACCTTGTTAATCTCATCTTCAAAAACTCTCACGCTGTAATGCATGACTACAGCGCGGGACATATAACGACAAATGAATCAAGAGTGCTCATAAAGGAGATAGATAAAAAATTAGGAAGCAAAGAGATCTCATTTTATCCCGGCGTCAGCTACCGCCACCTTATGGTCTGGAGGAACGGCCAGGAGAAGATTAAATGCACGCCTCCTCATGACATCACAGGTAAGAGGATTGATAAATACCTCTCGAAAGGGAAGGGCGCTGAGGTTTTGCAAAAGCTTAAGAATGAGGCGGTTGCAATCCTGCTGGCAAATCCGGTCAATAAAGACAGAATCAAAAGGGGCCTGCCTCCTGCGAACAGCCTCTGGTTCTGGGGGCAGGGCAGAAAATTATCTATCCCAAAATTCAGGGACAAATACAAGCTCAAGGGCGCTTTGATCTCTGCTGTTGATCTTACAAAGGGTCTTGGGATATGCGCGGGCTTTGATGTCCTTACTGTAAAAGGAGCAACCGGATATATCGATACGAACTATGCGGGTAAAGCTGATGCGGCTTTAAAGACGCTTGATAAACATGACTTTGTATATGTACATGTTGAAGCCCCTGATGAGGCCGGACATAATGGAGATATTAAAAATAAGGTAAAGGCGATAGAGGATTTTGATTCAAAGGTTGTTGGAAGAATAATGAAGGGCATGAAGAGATTTAAGGAGTACAGCATATTGTTGATGCCTGATCACGCAACGCCCATAAGGGCGATGACCCATACTGATGAACCTGTTCCTTTTGTAATATACAGGAATATGAAAACTGAAAAGAGAGGGAAGGGAAAATCAAGTTCTTATTCAGAATATATTTGCAGAATGAAAGATATTCTCGTCTTTGAAAAGGGACATGAATTGATGGACTATTTTATAGGAGGGTGATTTGGCTCTGATTGTACAAAAATACGGCGGCACTTCTGTTGCGAACCCTGAAAGAATGAAAGCGGTGGCTGAACGGGTTGTGGCAACCGCTAAAGAAGGTAATAAGGTTATCGTTGTTGTTTCCGCTATGTCGGGTGAAACTGACAAACTTATCTCATTAGCGCATCAGATAACAGATTCTCCTGACGAAAGAGAGATGGACCTTCTCCTATCTTCAGGCGAAAGGATAACCAGCGCTCTGACTGCTATGGCTATTCAGAAGCTCGGCTACAGCTCAATGAGTTTTACCGGGAGGCAGGTTGGTATAATGACCGACAGCTCTCATACAAAGGCGCTGATCGAAAATATTGAAGCAAGCAGATTAAAGACAGCCCTGGATGAGAACAAGATACCTGTTGTGGCAGGCTTTCAGGGGATAAATGAATTTTCCGATGTTACGACCCTTGGAAGGGGAGGCTCTGACACAACCGCTGTCGCAATTGCCGCAGCTTTGAATGCGGATCTTTGCGAAATTTATACTGACGTTGAGGGTGTGTATACCGCAGACCCGAGAATAGTGCCTGACGCGCGAAAGATGGAGAGCATATCTTATGATGAGATGCTTGAGATGGCGAGTCTTGGCTCGAAGGTCCTTCACGGCCGTTCTGTTGAGTTTGCAAAAAAATATAATGTTCATCTGGTTGTGCGTTCAAGCTTTAATCAGGCATCGGGAACTCTCGTTACAAAGGAGGATAAAGGGATGGAGAAGACTGTTATTACAGGAGTTGCTCACGATAAGAACCAGGTGCGCCTCACAATTATGAGCGTCCCTGACAGGCCCGGCATTGCCGCTACCATCTTTAACGCGATCGCTGGAGCAAATATCAATGTTGATATGATAGTTCAGAACATCAGCAGTCATGACAACTCCACCGATATATCTTTTACGGTTTCAAAGGCTGACGGGAAGAAGGCGTTTGATATTACCCGAAAAGTTTCTGAAGAACTCGGGACCAAAGGTGTTAATATGAATGCAGAGGTTGCGAAGGTCTCAATTGTCGGGGTCGGGATGCAGTCTCACTTTGGAGTGGCCGCTAAGATGTTTGAGACGCTGGCGAAAAAGGGCATTAATATAATGATGATAAGCACATCCGAGATCAAGATATCTTGTATAGTTGACGTAAAACAGACAGAAGAGGCTGTGAAGGTTCTGCATGATGTTTTTGAGCTTGCAAAAGGGTAGGTATATCATTTAGTGTTTCATAATAGAGATTATGCGCAAGATAGAAATTTACGATACAACACTTCGGGATGGCGCTCAATCAGAGGACATTTCATTCTCTGTCGAAGATAAATTAAGGATCGCCGAAAAGCTTGATGAATTGGGCGTTCATTATATCGAAGGGGGATGGCCTGTTTCAAGTCCGAGGGATGCCGAGTTCTTTCATAAGGCAAAAAAACTTAAACTCAGAAACGCCCTGATGGTTGCCTTCGGATCAACTCATCACGCCAAGACAAAGGCATCAAGCGACGCAAACATCAAGGCGCTGCTTAAGACTGATACCCCTGTGATTACAATATTCGGCAAGTCATGGGACTTTCATGTCACTCATGCATTAAGAATATCAAAGTCTGCAAACCTTGACCTTATCAGCAACTCCCTGTCTTTCCTTAAGAAGAGGGTCTCAAAAGTCTTTTATGATGCCGAGCACTTCTTTGACGGTTATAAGGCGAATCCTGATTATGCCATGAAGACTCTTCAGGCCGCAGTTGACGGCGGCGCTGACTGTCTTGTTCTATGCGATACTAACGGTGGGATGGTGCCGGTTGAGGTTGAGAGCATCATTAAGGCGGTTATGAATAGGTTTAAAGTTCCCATTGGCATACACGCGCATAATGATTCCGAGTGTGCTGTTGCCAATTCTCTCATCGCTGTAAAAAATGGGGCTTCGCAGGTGCAGGGAACGATAAATGGCCTTGGCGAAAGATGCGGCAATGCCAACCTTATCTCCATAATCCCAAATTTAAAGCTGAAACTTAAATATAACTGCATAACCACCGATAATTTAAAGAAACTTAAGAAGGTCTCTCGTTTTGTAACAGAGATTGCGAACATCAGGCATTTTAAGAGACAGCCTTATGTTGGAGACAGCGCTTTTGCGCATAAGGGCGGCATTCATGTAAGCGCAATTCTGAGACATTCCGACACCTATGAGCATATTAAGCCGGAGATCGTCGGCAATTATCAGAGGGTACTCGTATCCGACCTCAGCGGCAAGAGCAACATCATAAAAAAGATAAAAGAATTTAACCTTAAGGTTGATCCTGATTCTCCAAAGGTATTGCAGATCATTCAGCAGTTGAAAGATCTTGAGAGCCAGGGGTTTCAGTTTGAGGGAGCAGAGGCATCTT
>JBFLVX010000051.1:0-13646 GCA_040758255.1 Nitrospirota bacterium | reverse complement strand
TAGCCCTCTTCCATATTTTCAAGCACCTTCGCCGGGTCAGCCTCTGTCTGCACCCTGTAATGACGGGCCTGCAGTATATCCCGCAGTGTTTTGCAGAAGGCGGGGTCATCATCCACGATAAGCACGCTGTCTTCTTTTTTGAGCAGGGAAAGAAAGGATAGGATCGCTTGTACGTCCAGAGGTTTGTTCATGACAGCGTATGCCCCTGATTGTCTGGCCTCTTCAGCTTGGGCCTCGGTCGCATAGGCGCTCATAAGCACTACCGGCAGGCCGGGAGATATCGCTTTAATGGCCTTCAATACCTCAATACCGTCCATGCCTGGCATCCTGATGTCCATGAGCACACAGTCCGGATTATCAGATTTCACCTTCTCAACCGCCTCCCCGCCGGTATATGCCTGCAATGCCTCGTGGCCCTTGACTGTGAGAATGTCTGATATGGTCTTAACCATCCTGCGGTCGTCATCCACAACCAGAACCTTTGTCTTCTCTTCCATATTACTCATTTTTTATCCCTTTTTCCGCTTCATCTGCCACAGGCAGGGTCACGGTAAACGTCGCCCCTTTCCCCTCCCTGCTTTCGACATCCAGTTTCCCGTTGTTCGCCTCGGCAAATCTCCGTGAGATCACAAGCCCCAGTCCTATGCCCCGCGCCTTGGTCGTAAAAAGGGGTTGAAACAGCATCTCAATGTTCTCAGGCGATATCCCCTTCCCGCTGTCAGTAATACTGATCTTCACGGCTCGCGAGGCGATATCCTCTTCCGCCTGTATCTGCAGGCTGCCTCCTTCAGGCATTGCCTGCAGTGCGTTGGTAATAATGTTCTGAAACACCTGTCCCATCTGGCGCGGGTCTGCCAGTACATAAGGGAGCGTATCAGGCAGATCAATCAGCATAGCGATATTTTCAGGGATTACAGACTTTGCGAGGCTCAGACGAACCAATTCCTCTACAGATATGGCTCTGGGATGAGGGGTATTTGTTCGGGACAGGTCGAGCAGGTCCGAGATGATGCGCTGGGAGTTGTCTACCTCGTCTTTGATGATGTTCAGGTATTCCTTTACGGTTTCATCGGCATCGGAAAGCACCGACTTAAGAAAATAAACGGCGTTGCTGATGACACCCAGCGGATTGCGCAGTTCATGCCCTACGCCTCCAGCAAGCTGCCCGATCATCGTGAGCCTCTCCTTGCGCGCCAGCTCTTCCTGCGCCTTGATAAGCTGCCCCGTTCTCTCCTCGATCTTCAGTTCGAGTTCTGCGGTCAGCATACGGAGCTTTTCTTCCATCTTCTTGCGTTCGGTAATATCAAGGCCGGCATGTATCGAACCAGTCAGCCGCCCTTCAGGATCATAAATGGGAGAAACGGTAATTATGAAATAGCCGCCGAGCCGTTCCTCATAAATTTCTGTTGTATGCACCTGTCCGTCTGCCAATAATTTAGAGTGAGGGCAGTCAGGATGCGGTGCCTCTAAGCCGTGCACAGCTTTGTAGCAGGTCAAACCCTGAGCTTCCAAAGGAGTTACCCCGAGTTTATCAGCCATCGCTTTATTTGCCTTAACTATCTTATGATTTAGATTCAATATCATAATGGGCTCTGTTATGGCATCAAAAGTCCGCTCCCACTCTTCTTTGGCCCCTTTTATCTCATCTTCCTCCTGCTTGTGCCTTGCATAATAGATACCGATAAGCAGGAATAAAATGGAGACCAGTAAAGCATACGCACCGCCTACGATCAGATGCTCTTCATCAAAATAGGGGATCTCGGGATGGAGCATACTGTCAACTATAGCGCTCAAATTACTGGTCAGCAAAACTACTGAAATAACTATCGCGACCTTAAGAGGAGTTATTTCCAGCAGCATAACAGAGAGAAGCGTCTTGGTTCTGCTCATTATTTTTTTACTCATCCGCTATGCTCCCAAATACTTTTTCACAATCTCCGGCAGTGCCCTGGTATCCATCGGCTTTGCTATGTAATCATCAAAGCCCGCAGAAAGTATCTTCTCGCGGTCACCGGCCATAGCAAAAGACGTTAAAGCTATAACCTTGATATCTTTCGTCGCGGGGTTCTCCCGCAAAAGCTTAAGGGCTGTAAAGCCGTCCATTATCGGCATCTGAATATCCATCAGAATAAGGTCTGGCAATTGGGCAATGGCAGAAGTGACAGCCTCCTCTCCATTAGCGGCTTCAATGACCTCGTATTTGTAATATCTCAGAATATCTCCTATCAATCTCAGGTTCTTGTCATTGTCCTCGACAACAAGAATGATAGGAGATGGACGAGAGACGACGGACGAGTCATTTACAAAATGCATCTGCCCTCCTTTCCATGGTAATAAGCATTGCAAATACATGCTCATATTTTTCGTTTAACCTATTGAATATTTCTTCGTTGATATATTCACATTTCAACGCAAATTCTAACCATGTTTGAGTTTCTGCTGCTTCTTGTGCCGCATCCGTTAATTTATTAATGAATACAGCTTTATATTTTCGCTTCCTCCATCCTTCTGCAAGATTAGAGCAGACAGATCTGGACGATCTGCGCACCTGATCAGTTAAAGAATATTTCTCTTCTTTAGGAAACTTCTTAGAAACTTCAAATATCTCCATCGCAGCATCAAAAGCTTTTTTATAAACATCTAAATCTCTTACGCTATTTATTCTTTTTGTCCTTCTTCCCTCATCCATCGTCTCTCTCTCCTCGTCTCTCATGATTTCTGTTCCACCGGTATCACAAACGTAAACCTGCTTCCCTTGCCAGATTCACTCTCTACCCATATCTTTCCGCCGTGAAGTTCGACCAGCCGTTTTGTCAGGGCAAGGCCGAGTCCTGTGCCCTCATGGTTCTTCGTATAAGCCGATTCAAGCTGCGTGAACTCACTAAATAGTTTCGGGATATCTTCATCTTTTACGCCTATGCCTGTGTCTTCCACGGAAATCTCGATAGACGACTGACGACCGCTCGCTTCGCTCGTTAGGATGACAGACGCATTTTCGTTGCTCATCCCTCTTCCCTCGTCTGTCGTCCCTCGTGCTTTCACGAAAACGGAACCCCCGTCCGGCGTGAACTTCAAGGCGTTGCTCAGAAGGTTGAACATTATCTGCTTCAACTTCCTCTTGTCTGCCTCTATCTCGATCTCGGCATCCGGTTCTGTTTCAAGGCTCAGCTTTATCCCGTGCTTTATCGCCTTCTCTTTAAGCATTGTCATTGATGCATTCAAAATATCTTTTAAAAGAAATCTGTTTAGCTCAAGCTCCAGCTTCCCTGCCTCTACCTTTGACAAATCAAGAATGTCGTTGATTAGAGAGAGTAAATGCCTTCCGCTGGTAAGTATGTTATTAACATACTCTTTCTGATTTTGGTTAAGTTCCCCATACAGGCCGTCTTCGAGGATCTCGGAAAATCCGATAATCGAGTTCATAGGCGTCCTCAACTCATGCGACATATTCGCAAGAAAATCAGACTTGGCTTTGTTTGCGGCTACAGCGGCTTTTGCTGCGACTTCTGCCTTCTGCTGTTCCTCTTCCGCCAGCTTGCGCTCGGTGATATCGCGTATGTTGCACTGGATCACCTTGCGGCCGTTCACCAGATAGACATTGCTGATAAACTCCACATCTATCTTCCGCCCGTCACTGGTTTCCAGCGGCATGTCCTCGTAGCGGATGTATTCCTTCTCTTGCAATTTCTCGAAGTTGTCCTGATTGGCGATGATATCCTTAAAGAATCCCAATTCCCATACCTTCTTTCCGAGGAATGTCTCGTGTAAAAACCCGAGCATTTCATGCAGGAATGGATTCACATCCATGATCATCCCCGTCTCGGCATCAAGGATCAAAATGCCGTCCTTGGCCGCCTCGAAGAGACGCCGGTAACTGATCTCGGAGGTACGCAACGCCTGTTCCGCCGCCTTATGGGCTTCTCTGCTCCGAATGGTCATAATCCCGTATGCCATGTCATCAGCGAGTTCTCTCAGGAGCTTCACCTCTTCTGTGTCAAAAGCGTCAGTCCTTGCCGCATAAACATTTATTGCGCCAATGGTCTGGCTGTTGAGCATCAAAGGAATCGCTATTGACGAAGCATACCCGCGCTTGATCGCCTCTTTTCGCCAGAGCGCAAAACGGGGATCAGTCGTAATATTTTGACAGACCGATATCTCACGGGTGCGGATAGCGGTGCCTGTCGGGCCATGACCGCTTTCTGTATCAGCCCACGAGAGATGTAGTGACTCAAGATATCCTTCCTCAAATCCTGCCTGAGCAACAGGGCGTATGGCCTTCTCATCATTTTGTTCAGCATAGCCGACCCACGCCATCATGTAACCGCCGTGCTTTACGAGAATGCCACAGATTGAATTGAGCAGTTCATTTTCGTCTCCAATCCTTACCAACGCCTGGTTGCATTCACTGAGCGTCTTTAAAATTCGGTTGGTTTTTGACAACTCTGCGGTTCGTTCCTCGACCTTTGCTTCCAGCTCTCCGGACAGCTTCTTTAGTGCAAATATCATCTCTGCCCACTTGTACGCAAAATATCCTCCAAGCAGAAGCATAAATCCGGTAACAGCAAAGAGCGCAAATTGTATCTTTCTTACCGGCGCGAGGACAACATCCACTGGTTTGTCAACGATCACGCCCCATCCCCATTCTTCGATGGGGCGATAAGCTGAGATAAAAGGTTTTTTATATTCGGGATCAGTTATTTTTTCAACTCCTCTGGTGCCTTTAAGCAATTTCGGTACTACAGGAAAATATGTAAAATCTATGATCCTGTCTACAATATATTCGGAGTGATATGTGAGGTTGCCATTCTTATCAACTACATGCATATGCCCCTTGCCAATTTCGATACTGCTCAGTGCATCTTTCAAGTAATCAGCTTTCGGACGAATAATCAGAATTCCTTGAACCTTTCCCTCCAACCTCATCGGTATCGCTATCACAAAAACATACCGCTGAGGTTTTGCCGCCCCGAGATATAACTCCGAGACGTAGGGCGTCCAGTTTTTAGAAACGCCTTTGTACCAGTCCCTGTCGGAAAAATCTCTGCCTATGGTATCTGGTGTTTCAGGATAGCAGGCGAGTTGTATTCCTTTCGGCGTTGTTATAAACGCCCTGTCCAATGAAGGAGAGTTGTCAACGAGGTTTTTGAGACGTTTCGACATCTTATTTTTATCTCTCGTCTCTAAACCAGCTAAAAGTTGCGGGCTTGTGACAAAGACTTTTCCAAGGTTGATACCACTTCTCAATCTCTCCTCGATATGACTGACAGCGATTGCGGAGAACCATTCGGTTTCTTTAATTACTCTCTCTTCAAGAGCGGCGGTCACGTAGAAATTGACCAATGCGGCCAGACCGAGAAGGGGAACGGCGACTGTCAAAATCCCCGTGAAAATAATTCGCCATCGCTTCTGCAGAATCCATTGCTTCATATAAGCTCTCTGATAACACGGTTACCGTACCGCGTATCTATAGTTAACTTATATCGTATTTGTTGTTTGCAGTCAAGATGTTGTAGGACTAACTTGTAGGACTAAGTCCCTTCTTGTACTAAGCTTTTATGAGGTTCGGAGTCAACGGCGGGTATTAAATCATTCACGAAAGTGGGAGTTTTTTATAGCTTTTCCGGCATATGTATGCCGTCCGAGCCAGTCACTACCTGCCCGGGCCAGCCGATTTTAGGCACAAAATTGGATTTTTTGTCTTTGTTCCGCAAAGCGAAATGCCAGAAGCAGGCTTTTTTCAGCTTACCTTAAACAAATTCTTTCCCAATATCTGCAGTATCTTGCCGCAGCTATAAAACATCCGCGCCCTTATTCTTCAAAAGTTATCGCTTCAACAGGACATATATTGGCAGCCTCTTCGCAGTCGCATGTGTTGCATTTGTCCTCGCCGATAACATATGCCTTTTCATCATCTTTAACCTGGAAGACTTCCGGGCATATCTCTACGCATGAGCCGCAGCCTATGCAGAGATCATAATCAACTACAGGTCTTTTCATAACTTACCTCCTTATAAATGATTGTTTGTTTAATCTAAGGTCAACGGTTTCTCTCTTCTCTTTTGTAAGATCAGGCTTTGGACAAGAGAAGCTGAACAAACCATTGCCCTGGCCAAGCTCTTTATGGCATGCTGTAATGCATTCCCCGCAATTTACGCAATTTATGTCCCTTCTGGGCAGTCTCGGCTTTACATTCATAAAGCAGACCTTTTCGCACTGTTTACAATCAGTGCATGAGCTGAGCCTCCCCGTATCAAGCTTAATCCTTAAAGATACAGGGCTGACCCATCCAAGCAGCATCTGCATAAGACCTGCCCCGCATACGTATTTACAGAGCGTATGCCGCACGATAATTGATGAAATGAGCATGTATATTGATACCCCTATGATACCTGCTTTTACGCCGAATGTGAACTGCCAGTTAATTATCTGGCTCCAGATAGTGGCCGGCTTTACAAAGTAACCTGTGAGGGCTATGCCTACAAGCAGGGGGATGGAAAGGGCGCAGAATGCGGCAACAACCGAGTAAAAGTATCTTGTCTTTCTGCTGCTCGTAAGGCTCTCACCGGTCTTAGTGAAAAGGTTCCTTCTGCCTAATATTTTGGATGTCAGGAAATCTGCAAGTTCAAACAATGTCCCTTCAGGGCAGAACCATCCGCAGAAGAATCTGCCTAACAAAAATCCCATTAGCGGGAATACGGAAAGGACCACAACCCAGGGGAGTATGGCTTTCAAAAAGAATTGCATGGTCACACGGGAGATACTTTCAAGAGATCTGTCCGCATAAAAAGCCTCTTTCAACCCGAGTTCCCAGTGATTGCCAAAGACAATAAGAGTTCCTGTATGAGAATCTAACCTGAAAATATCCAGTATTGGTATCAACATTATCAGAAGAATGAATAAGACCTGGGAGATTCTTCTTAAAATGTGGAGGCTGCTGATTTTATCTTTCATAACCTATTTTCATACAAATATGATAATTAAGGTATGATTTAAATCATGAAGAGGGGGTGAATAACTTCACCCCCTCTTTTAAGCAGTTTTGACTTATGAAGCTTTTCAGGCTGCGGATTTTTTGCCGAGACTGAAGAAGTCTATTACAAAGATAAACACCCCAATAAGGAAACCGACACCAAAGACCGCCCTGAATATCCAAAACCACATGTTATAAGTTGATTTTACTGTTACATAGTCAAGGCCGAGAAGGCGTTCCATGTAGCTCTGCACCATTCCAGCTCCGGTAAGCGAGATAACAATAAAGACCATTGAGATTGTCATCCACCAGAATGCCAGATATCCCTTTGACTGGTCGAACTCCTTTACGCCTCTGATCGAGGGCAGCGTGACATATATCATCGCGAGGATGAGCAGCACATATGCCCCGTAAAAGGCGAGGTGCCCGTGCGCTGTTGTTATCTGTGTGCCATGGGTCCATTTGTTGACCTGCGGGAGAGTGTGCACCACTCCCCAGAGACCTGCGCCCACGAAATTAAAGATCGCATGAGCGACCGTGTAAAAGAGCCCCACTCTGTTCTGCACAGCTCCGCGAGACTCCCTTGTTATCCTGAAGGCATCCCATACCATTAATAACAGAGGGATTGGTTCAAGCGAGCTGAATATACCGCCGACCCAGAGCCAGTATTTCGGCGTCCCGATCCAGTAATAATGGTGTCCAAGTCCGAGTATGCCTGTGATAAGTACAAGCCCGGCCTCTATATACATCCATTTTGCAAGAACCTTTTTGTCAGCGCCAAGAAGCTTGTGGAGCATAAAGGCTAACAGCGCCGCTGCAATAAGCTCCCAGGAACCCTCAACCCATAAATGAACTACCCACCACCACCAGAACTGATCCATTACCATGCTCTTTGTGTAGAACATCCCCGGCAGATACATAAGTGCCAATACGGTCAGTCCCGCAAGAAGAACGCCCTGCACAGCAGTGAACTTCTTTGTCTTCATGATAGTCATAAAATTATTGAATAAAAAGAGGAGGACAGATATTACTATCAGTATATCCGCCCATCTTGGAGCCTCAATATACTCCCTGCCTTCGTTTAAGAGAAGGGTTCCAAAGACCCTTGAGTTTGCCTGCGGGAAGAGTCCCATTACTATATAGCCGACAATGACCAGAAGCACTGCAACGACTGTTGCCCAGAACTGGAGATGAGCCAGCGGGAGGCTCCATAGTTCAGTCTCTGATTCCTCAGGTACTACATAATATGTTGCTCCCATCATTCCAACTAAGAGCCACACCACGAGCGCGTTTATGTGCAGTGTCCTTATGGTGTTGAAATTAAGGATAAAAAAGTCCGGCCATATGAACTGAAGAGCCGCGACTATGCCAACCACGATCTGTATTAAAAACAGGAGTGCGGCGGCAGTGTAGAAATTTTTTGCTATTTTCTGACTCTCGTATTGCATTTTCTGCCCTCCGTACATAATTTATTTAAGAGTTATTAAATATCCAGCTAATTCCCTGAGGTCTTCATCGCTCAGATGAGCGAATGCCGGCATTGCGGAGCCCGGAACAACGGATTCAGGGTCTTTGAGATGTCTTATGTGCCAGTCAGCATCCGGTTTTTCCAGGCCTATATGGGTGAGGTCAGGCCCTGCTGTGCCGCCGAGACCGCCAATCTGATGGCATGCTGAGCAGTCATGCTTATTAAATAAAGTCTGTCCCATGCTTGCTTCTTTGCCTGTGGCGGCTGTCAGTATAGGCTCCGGCGGCCAGCCGTTTGTATCTACTTTGGATATCCAATCGAGAAATGCTATCACATTAGACGCTTCTTCTTCACTAAGTCCGAGTTTCGGCATTGCGGCTTTCGGATTGATAGTCCTTGGGTCAAGGATGAATTTCTTCAGGTATTCTTTTGGCTTACGCACTACTGCCTTTGTCATTTCAGGGGCAAAATAAGACCCATTGCCCAGGATTGTGTGGCATCCGATGCAGTCATACTTATGCCAGACCTTCTTCCCTGCATCAACCGCCTCAGTGATCTCCGGCGCTCTCTTGTCGAGCGTTCCCACCGTATCAATGGTAAGCACGATGAGGACCGCAAAGCAGAGGAGACTGCCGAAAATAAACAGGTTTCTCGCTCCGTTATGGCTCATAAAACATCCCTCCTTTTAAAAAATATGATATGGTTATGAGACATTTCAAGGATATAACGGCAAACCGTACCCTTACCATGATTTATATCATACTTTGGAGAAAAGTCAAAGGATTGTTTAATAAATATTGAAAAATGAGTGTTGCGCGTCTTTAAATTTTTTGTGATGAAACTATGGTAAAATTAAAAAGGTGAAAGAGCGAGCAAGATTATTCGGAAAATATTAATTATCATTAGGTTATATCCAAAAAAAATATGGCCACTCAAAATGCCCCCTCTTTAGGTACGCGTTTATTGTCGCTCGATGCATTCCGTGGATTTGCCATGATGATGATGCTTACCGAAATTTCCCATCTCAATTATGTGCTGATAGGGACATTTTCCGGGAAGCCATTGTTAGGTGCATTGGCAACGCAGCTGCAGCATCATAAGTGGAACGGCTTGTATTTCTGGGATCTTGGACAACCGTATTTTACATTTGTTCTCGGCATTGCGATGGCCTTGTCTCTGAATAAGAGATTCGCCCAAGGTGCTGACTGGAACCAAACATTCAGACATATTGCATATCGCTGCTCTATCCTTTTTCTGCTTGGACTTATTTTGGCAATTGAACATAATAACCAGTTAACCTTTGAATTATGGAATATATTGGTAGTCCTTTCTTTTAATATCCTTGTAACCTTTCTGATTTTTAAATTCAGAGATTCAACACAGCTAATAATATCGTTCAGCCTGTTGATTGCATACGATATGTTATACCGTTTAATTTTAATTGACGGCTTTGACCAGCCTTATATAAAACACCATAATCTTGGAACGTTTGTGGATTTATCGTTAATGGGTAAAACCAATCATGACGGCTGGGTCGCAATTACCGCCATCCCGACTACTGTACACGCAATATGGGGGGTATTGACAGGAAAAATACTTTTGACTTCTCTCAGTCAGAACCGAAAACTTTCAATCATTGCTTCGCTTGGAGTAATAGGAGTTGTCGCGGGTTATGGAATTAATCTTGCTGGTATAGTTCCAATCAACAAGCATATCAGCACGAGTTCATTCATTATCGTCTCCGGAGGTTTTTGTTTCTTAACATATGCTGTTTTTTATTGGATTATTGATATGATGGGCTACAAAAAATGGACCATTTTATTTACTGTTGTTGGGATGAATCCTCTCTTCATTTATATATTTGGCGCAACCATAGGAAGAAAGTGGCTGAACGGGTTCACTGCTGTTTTATCGGAAGGGTTCCTTGGTCCTTTTATCGGGAGCACTGGAATAATAAATAGCGTCAGTGCTGTGTTAGCCATTGGTTTTGAGTGGTATCTGTGTTACTGGCTCTACAAGAGAAAAATTTTAATAAAGCTATGATAGGCAGGATTTTATTAATAGAATAGTGCGTATGTTGCTTCGATAAAATAAGCCCGCATGAAGAAGAAAATCGGTATTTTATATATTATTTCAGTGCATTTCTTTCTTGTTTTAATATTAGTCCGCCCTGATATTGCCAATCGTCTTTATTTGAAATTTAGAATACTTAAGTCAAATGAAGTTGATAAAGGAGAGTATTACAGAAAAATTTCGTTATATCACTCGGTCATTGATAAAAATGTGCCGGCAGACTCGGTCATTTTCATAGGTGACAGTCACATTCAGATGCTAACTGTTTCGGCTGTGGCTGATAAACCTGTCAACTACGGAATCAGCGGAGATACAACTGCCGGAATTCTGCAGAGGCTCCCGCTTTATGATTCTATCAGGAGATCTCGGGCTGTGGTAATTGCCGCTGGTCATAACGATATTGCGCAAAGAGCAAATAAAGGAGAGATTATTCGGAACTATAAATTGATACTTGAAAAAATACCTGCCGATATTCCTCTTTTTTTTAATGCGGTGTTTCCGGTTGATGAGAGAGCCGGGACTAAATTTACCGGTATAAATTCTGAAATTAAGTCTCTGAACACATTGTCTGAAAGATTATGCGGTGAATTTCATAATTGTCACTTTCTGAATGTAAGGGAAAAACTTGCAGACGAAACCGGCAATTTGGCGGTTAATTATCATGACGGCAAAGGAATACATTTGAATGCCAATGGATATTCAGTATGGATCGGCTACTTAAAGGAGGCATTACATAAATTTCCGAAGACTTTGCCGAAGACTAACTTACGCTAACAGTACCTCAGGATCCCCTCCACCCATAAGATAAGACGGAAGATGGTTGCAATAATATTGTAAAATACTTCAGAGGCTTATAATATCTAAACATGTTATATTGAAAACCCGTACTGACTTTTGAGGTAGTTAATGTATATAAGAGGGATCGGAAGAACGAAATTCGGCATTTTAAGAGAATCTCTGCCGGAATTAGCATACGCTGCTATCTCTGCGGCCTTGAGTGATGCAGAGATGGAAGTTGGACAACTTGATGCTATTTTTGTAGGGAATTTTTGCGGAGGCCCGACTCAGAGCCAGCTACATATCAACGCAATGATCGCCGATATTCTTCCTGATTCCCATCTCCCCATTATCAGAATTGAAACGGCATGCGCAAGCGGCGGGGCCGCACTTTATCAGGCATTGATATCATTGAGCAGGTTCAATAATGTCATGGTTGTAGGAATGGAAAAACTTAACATAGAATCCGTAAAGGCGACAACTGCAATTGCAATGGCAGCTGACAGGCTCCATGATCAGGCGGAAGGCTTAACTTTTCCCGCTTCCTATGCGCTCATTGCTCAGCAGCACATGCTGCGTTACGGTACAGAACTAAATGATCTGGCATTAATTGCGCTTAAAAATCATGAAAATGCGAATCTGAACGAATTCGCTCACTTTTATAATACGGATATTGATATGAATAAAATCATCATGTCTCCCGTAGTGTGTCCCCCTTTAAGATTGTATGACTGCGCGCCATTAAGCGACGGAGCTTGTGCGGTTGTTATTTCTAAGACCAAAAGAACAGTTCAGGATGTTAAAGTCATTGCTTCATCATGCGCAACTGGCAATCTCTCTCTAACGAGATCGCAAGATATTACGTCTTTCCCGGCTGTCAAGATAGCGGCGCAGGATGCTTATAAGCAGGCAGGCTTATCACCTAAAGATATTGACATATTTATGGTGCATGATTGCTTCACAATTGCGGAGATCACGGCCATGGAAGATATAGGCATTTGCAGCCCCGGGGAGAGCAAATATCTTGTTCGTGAGGGGAGAACTAAGATTAATGGGGATATTCCTGTGAACACTGACGGCGGACTAAAAGCAGACGGCCATCCCATAGGGGCTTCGGGTTTGGCTCAGGTTTTCGAAGTCGTAACCCAATTGAGAACAGAGGCCGGAAAACGGCAGGTGGAGAAGGCCAGGGTTGGCCTTACGCATAATGTAGGCGGCGTCGGTGGAACGGCGGTAATTCATATCTTTAGGAAAGATTAGCTATGTCATGGATTTGTGAAAAATGCGGCTTTACGTGGCGCTTTCATGTTGATGAATGCGTGAAGTGCAAGGTAAAGGCAATAGAATACCTTCCGACGTCATATGTTGTAAAAGGATTGACGGAGGTGCGCAATCCTTCGGAAGGACATTATGACGTGCCTTATTATGTCCTGTTGCTGGAAGATGAGAATAAAAGACTATCTTTGCGCAAAAGCCTTAAAAAATTTGACATAGGCAGTAAGTTCGATGAAAATCTAAATAAGGTTAATCTGCCGAAGATCGGAATTATAGGAACCGGGGTTACGGCTGCCGGGATAGCGCAAACTGCTCTTATGTCGGGATGTACTGTGATTTTGAAAGGCAGAAGCATCAGCTCTTTAGATAATGCCATGAACAGGATAAGAAGCGCATTGTCTAAGCATGTTATCCACAAAAAAGAGCTTGACCTGATGTTGTCTTCCATCAAGTCCACCCAAAACATCTCTGACCTTGCCGGCGTTGATATTGTTATTGAAGCGGTTATCGAAGATGTAAATGTAAAACGGGATGTTTTTAAAGACCTTGAAGCTGTTTGCAGTGAAGATACGGTGTTAGCCACAAATACTTCTTCCCTCTCCATAGACGAAATATCCGGAGCGCTAAATCACCCCGAGAGGGTCATAGGCATGCATTTTTTTAATCCGGTTCCCAAGATGCGTCTGGTAGAAATAGTCTGCGGCGCAAAAACTGATCAGAAGACCATAGAATATACCCGGCAGGCTGCCAGATCTCTCCAGAAGACACCTGTAATGGTTAAGAACAGCCCCGCATTTATCGTGAACAGGCTTCTCATGACTTTTCTGAATGAAGCTGTTCAAATGCTTGAAAACGAGTTGGCAACTAAAGAGGATATTGACAATGCGGTTGAATTAGGACTGAAACACCCTATAGGACCTTTTAAACTGATGGATCTGATCGGGATCGATGTTTTTAATAAAATCATGGATACCCTGCACGAAGCTATGCCAAATAAATATAAACTCTCAGACCTGTTAGAAGAAATGGAGCGTAAAGCGTTATTAGGCAGGAAAACGGGAAAAGGTTTCTACACTTATTCGT
>JBFLVX010000050.1:0-13912 GCA_040758255.1 Nitrospirota bacterium | reverse complement strand
TAGCCGCGCAGGCGTTTAGCTGTGGTGCAAAAGGCGTGACTGCTGTTGATGTCCAGAAACCCGCTGCATTTGGCGTGGAGCTTGAGATAGCGAAGACCCTCGGCACTGAGATAGTCTGGCCCAAGTTTACCGAAAAGTATGTTAAAAAAGAGAGAAAGATATATTTTAAAGACGGCACCAGCCTTGAGGCAGACCTTGTCATAGTATCAATAAGCGACATGCCCGAAACCGGATTTCTCCCGACAAGCGTACAAACGCACAAGGCGGGATGGATTGAGGCTGATGAAGCCGGGCACACATCAGACCCGAAGATTTTTGCGATAGGGGATGTAACGAGTTTAGGGCTTGTCACCCATGCCATAGGACACGGCAGAAGGGCTTCCGATGCTGTGCACGCATTTCTTTCAGGCATTTCATACAACAGGCCTTATCGGAAGATGGTCGTGCCTTATGATCGGATAAAGACTGCGTATTACGATACTTGCAGGGGCGAACAGCCATCTGTCACGCCGTCCTCTGAGGCATCTCGGTGCATGTCATGCGCATCCTGCCGCGACTGCCATATGTGCGAAGCTACGTGTTATTACGGCGCCATCAGCAGAAAAGAACTCCCCGGCGGATTTTATGAGTATGTTGTTGATGAAAACCTCTGCATCGGCTGCGGCTTCTGCGCGGGCATTTGTCCCTGCGGCGTGTGGGAGATGGTGGAAAATATTTAGACTGTTTTTTTTGGCAGAGTATTAATTCAAAGGCAAATGAACTACCCCGCCGCAAGCGGACGAGGTATCAAATATTCACAAAGTCAATTTCTGACGCGGCAAGCTGAGGGGCATTTAACCCGAAGAAATTAATATAATAGATAGAAAAGAATGAAGACTTTTTATCAAGGCAAAAAAATTCTATTAACCGGTGCGACAGGAACCATTGGGAAAGAACTGGTAAGACAGCTCGCATCCTTTAAGCCCGCGGAACTGCGGCTAATGGATAACAATGAATCGGAGATGTTCTTTCTCATGGAAGAATACAGAAACAAGAATGTTTACTGTTTTCTCGGCGATGTGCGGGACAGGGATAAATTAGAAGTGCTATCTAAAGATATTGATATAACCATTCATTCCGCTGCCTTCAAGCATGTATATATCACTGAATATAATCCCTTTGATGTGGTTCAGACTAATATTATAGGCGTTGAGAATATTATAAGGGCTGCAACTGCCTGCAATGTAAAACAGGTTCTTTTTACCAGCAGTGATAAAGCTGTAAATCCTACAAATGTTATGGGCACCTCTAAGCTCATGGGGGAAAAACTGATAACCGCTGCTAACGCTGTAAAAAAAGACAGCCAAACTATTTTCAGCAGCACGAGATTTGGCAATGTCCTTGGCTCAAGAGGGTCGGTAGTGCCTCTCTTTATGAAACAGATCAAGAACGGCGGTCCTGTAACAATCACTGATAAAAGAATGTCGCGTTTCGTTATGACAATAGAAGAAGCGGCAAGATTAGTGTTGAAATCCGTGCTGATTTCTAAAGGCGGGGAAGTCTTTGTTACAAAGATGCCGGTAGTAAGAATTCCTGACCTTGCTGAAGTAATGATAAAAATGCTTGCTCCAAAATACGGCTGCGCGCCTTCGGATATAAAGACTGTAGAAATAGGGGCAAAAGCCGGCGAAAAATTTTATGAAGAGCTTATGAGTGATGAAGAGGTTCACCGTTCTCTGGAATTAAAGGATATGTTTGTTGTCACCCCTGCCTTAAAGTCCATTTATCAGTCTATAAAATATGAATATCCTGATATTGTTTCAAGACGGATCAAGAAACCTTATGTATCGGAAAATGAGAAATCAATGAGTAAAGATGAAATTGAAAAATATCTCATCGGGAACAGAGTCCTTGAGAAGATGGAAGAGCCCCTCGCCTGATATGACTGCTAATAATTCAAAAAACATTCATTCAAAATTAACTGGTGTCAATGGATATGAACACATTTGAATCACTATGTAAAACGAAAAACAAAGCTTGATCTATCTCAAAAAATCTTTTTAGTCATCGTAATAAATTAAGGGATATGTTTCTTTTACGCTCATTTTTGTCATGTCAATTTTTAAAATATTTTCATCGTCTGGAAATCTCTGATATCGCTTATCATGCTTTTCAATAGGGGCACCTGTTTTAGGATCATAATTGTAAATTTCTACAATAGATATATCTGATCTTATCCCGAGTTCATATAATGCCAGTTGTATCATAGGACTGGGCGGGTCTCTGTGATAAAATTCGCCGTACATTAAATGAACCTCTCCCCCGCCTTTAAGCCTTGAGCTAATTGCCGGTTTTACATATATTTTTGAGCCGTTTGAAAGCTTAGAAACCCCGTATTTTCGTATAATGTCATATGCATATCTATATTCATTTGTATGCTGTTTAGCAAAATATTTGTCAACATTATGATTTGCGAGCAAAGAAACAAGGACCGTGAGAATTACAAGCCCAATTGTTACTATTTTGTTTTGCAGGTCTGCTGACAAATTAAGTAAATTTTTAAAAAATTCAGAAGTATTCATTATGCCCCAATAAAATAGCAGAAGCACAACTATCTGAAGTGCAGCAAGAGTCCGAAATTCCAAAACGTAAACCATTCCTTTGTTATAAGTAGCAGCGCTCCCCATAGTTGCAAGATGTGCCATATAGCTCAAGGGAATAATAACGAGAATAAGTAAATATCTGCATAATAAATTTAATAAGGGGTTTAATTCTTTTCTTACTATGGCCTGCAATACCATCCGGCCTAAAACGAATAATATGCCGGCAAAGATACCCATGCTCACAAATAACATGACCTCTTTAGGGTAGATATTCCATAAATTGATTGAATTATAGAGAGGATATTTAATGAACCAAATTAATCTGTGGTAAATATTAGCAATCCCATGAATGAGCGTGCCTCTGTCCTGGAATTTAATATGCAATAGCATATTGAATATTTTTATAATATTAAAGTAAAGCAACATAGAAATAAAGCCGGAAGAAAAATAAATTAAAAAGGGGAGTCGCCATTTTTTCACAAAACCCTCATTTTTAATCATTATTAAAGGAATCAAGGCAAACGACCAATATGTCATAGCTGTGGGTTGATAGATGCATAAAGATGCTACAAACAGGATTATAGATATTGGGACAGCGATAACAACATTTGCTTTTTTTAGACCGTCTTCTTTAAATACCGCCTTAAACATCACAAGAAATGATGACGCAGATAAAAGTACACTATAAATACTAACAAGACAGATAAGCCAACCAAGATAAACCTGAAATGAGGGCAATGTACAAATCAAAATGCTTAGCAGAAAAGCATGATCGGTTCTGAATTTGTTAGCCTTAAAAATAACATATAGAACATAAGCCAAAAGACCTACACCAATAATGCCAAAAATCCGAACTATATTAGCAGCTTCATAAGATTTCAATGAATTAATATATTTATTAAATATAAGGAGTTCGTATAGAATAGTTAGTGGTCTCCCCTCAGGCATCATTAATTGTGAATATGAAATATATGACTGGGTAGTATTTGCCTCCCACGGATATGTCCATATTCGAAGATAATCATCACCATATAAATAGTGGCCTTTGATTAAAGGCTTATATACCAGGGCAAAAAATAATAAGAAAAATAATAAAATTGCTGAATGGATTAAAAAATTCGATTTATTTTTCATCTCATTTAAATAGTTGTATCTTCAATTGGATAGTAAATCTCAATTATTTCTAAAACAGGCGGCTGAAGTATGTCTTATGACAAATTATTGCTATTTTGTCATATTGTTCTCAGGGCAAGTCTTAGATTTAGTGCGTTCTTTAGGGTCGTTTGAGCATCTCTCTACAAGAAAAAGCGGTCTTTGTCTGACTTCGCTGTAAATACGAATTACATACTCACCTAAGATTCCAATTCCCAAGGCATTAATCGCTCCAAAAAAACTGACCGTTATAAGAAAAGATGCCCATCCTGGAGAAGCTATACCTAAAAAGAACTTATGATAAAGTGTGAGTATGCTTAGCCCCAAGAACATGATCAACGCAATTATTCCAAAGAACAAGAAGATAGTGAGAGGGAAGGAGGAAAAAGATATAATAGCTGCTTTAGCAAGTTTAAACAGTCCGATTAAACCAACGCGAGTTGCGTCATCATAGCGTGCTCCGCGATCAATTTCTATTCCTTTTTGTTTGAATCCTACCCAGCTTCTGAGTCCCGGATAATATCTGTCATGTTCATGAAAGGATATGATCTGCTTGCAAACCTTGCGATCGATAAGACCAAAATTTCCTGCGTTGAGAGGAATTTTTGTATCGGAAATGAACTTTAGTAACCTGTAAAATGCATTAAAGAAAAATCTTTTCAAGATGTTTTCTTTACGGTTGACTCTGACAGCATATACAATATCATATCCTTTCTGCCATTCTTTGAGAAATTGGGGGATGGTTTCCGGGTTGTCTTGCATATCGGCGTCCATGACGATGACGGCATTGCCCGTAGCATATTCCAGACCGGCCTGCAAGGCTGGCTGGTGTCCAAAATTACGAGATAAATGGATCACTATTACATTGGGATCTTTTTTGGCTATCTCATCTAAAATTTCTCCTGAGTTATCAGTGCTTCCATCATTAATAAAAATCATTTCATATGTTACGTTCAATTTTTCAAGAATATCAATCACGATTCGATACAAATCGGACAAAATGGCACTTTCATTGAACGCTGGTAAGACCACAGAAATCCGTGTATCCCGTGATATTTCTCTAATGGTGCTCATTCTTTCACCCCCTTTTCTCAAAATCCTATGGTCATTATTGTATGCCTTTTATCATATGTAAATATAATACGGACATCCTTTGCTTTGCTGTATAAGACTATCAAGAAATTGATTTTCATATCAAGTCATCGGTTGAGTTTATTGATCAAAACAATATTTTTCCACAAGCGGCGCAAATAGCCTTCTGCCCTTTTCATTCAGATGATCCGAGTTGATATATAAAGAGGCATCGTTCGTAACAGGAATTTGCCCGAGGTCAACATATTTAACATTGTATGCAGCGGCCATCTCTTTAAACGCTGTTTCAGCTTCGAGAAAATCTTTATCGTTGCGAACTAACTCCCTGTATTCATCCGCAACCGGCATTTTTAAAAGACATATCTTTGCATTTTTATCTTTTAATAACGTCAAGAGCTGATAATATGATTTGAAGTTCCGCGTTTCTTGAAAGTTTTTAACCGGGCGTTGTGTTTCAATGCGTTTTAGCGTCATCTCTGTTCTCTTCTCCTCTGCCGTCTCTTCCCACATATTCTCTTTAAACTGTTGCTCAGGCTTATAATGTATCCACTTGAAAAAATCCGCCAGGTTCCTGCTGACAAGTTTTTCAAAAGCATAAATCATAAAAGGAAGCTTCACCGCATTGAATTTGAAGTATTCCTTAAACCCCAAATCTCCTCTCTCTACTCTATTCTCCGCCAGCATTTGGGGAGCCGCTATGATTATCACCTTGTTTGGCCTCCTGTGCCTGTAATATTCCTTGAGTATAATTCCCATCGTTTCGACAGGCATGCCGTTAAAAGACAAGCCTTCAAAGAGGCTGTAATCTTCCGGGAATCCAAACTTAAACTGAGAATCGCCGATGATGACATCCCGTTTTTCCGACTCATAAACCGACACAGCAACTTGAGAAAGCTCATCATTGGGAATAACATAAATCCTCAGAAATGTTTCCGCAATAAAAACATACGCTATAATCCCGAGAATTATACCAACTATATATGTTCTGTTAGAAAAACCGGTAAATAAATTCTTTATATCCATAGCTCATCATGCGGTAGATTGAAATTGTTGCTAAAGTTAACGTAAACAGAAACCATGCAAAATTCGGCGTCCACCTCAAAAAATTCCATCTCCATTTCTTAACCTCAACCCGGTATATATCAAAGACGGATTGGTAACGATGCATGATCTGCTGGGTGTTCGGAGCGCACCACGATACAATAAGTAAAAAAAAGAGGCTTAATATTTCTGCCTTGCCCTGAAGAAATTTGAGAGAATGGAATTCCCAGCCTATATTGGCGAGAAAGCTCTTTATTGGCGCAATCTGATTAAGGCCGTCCAAATAGGATTCAGGCATGACAAAGCCATTTAATCCAGCCATCCCCTTCAATACATTTTCTGCCCCGTTGATACTCTCAGCCCTGAAGATCACCCACGCCAGTACAACCGCTGTGAAAGTTACAATCTGCGATAATCTCTGCCCCAGCCAGCCGGAGCCATTTGAATCATAACCCAATGCCCGAAGCAATGTACGCCAACTGTTGTTTATGATCAGGTAAAAACCATGCATTGCACCCCATGCGATAAATGTCCATCCGGCGCCATGCCATAAACCTCCAAGGAACATTACAATCATAAGATTTAAGTAACGCCGGACACTGCCTTTGCGGTTGCCTCCCAGCGGAATATATAAATAATCCCGCAGAAAACGGGAGAGCGTGATGTGCCACCGCCTCCAGAATTCAATAATGCTCTTCGCCTTATAAGGCGAATGGAAGTTGAGAGGCAGATTTATGCCGAACATTCTGCCCAAACCGATCGCCATGTCTGAATAACCCGAAAAATCAAAGTATATCTGAAATGTGTATCCAAGCGCGCCGCCCCATGCCTCCAGGAAAGTAAGCAGAATGTTTTGCTCAGCCGCTTCAAACACCGGGGCAGCGTAAACAGCTATTCCATCCGCCAGGACAGCTTTCTTAAATAACCCGATAAAAAAGATCGTCAACCCGACCGCGATATTTTCACTGCTGAGTTTATAGGTGGAATTTCTTTCGAATTGCGGCATCATTTCTTTATGGTGGACAATAGGGCCGGAGATTAATTGAGGGAAGAATGTTACAAACAGGCAGTAATGGAGGAAACTATGTTCATGAACTCTGTCTTCGTATGCGTCTGCCAGATAGGCGATCTGCTGAAACGTGAAGAAGGAGATTGCAAGTGGAAGAAAAATTGTATCCCAATGGACAATAGGCTGATCAAGCAAGCTGTTAATATTTTTAAGAAAAAAATTGGCGTACTTGAAATAGCCAAGCAGGGAAAGATTTAAAGCTATGCCTGAAGCTAAAATTATTTTCCGGCTAAATTTAGAGAGACTCAATTGTTTAGACAGGGTGGTGCCGATGCCATAATTAAATACTATTGAGGCGGTTATTAACCAGAAATATACGGGGTTCCACCAGCTGTAATAGAACAGGGATGCTGTCACAAGCCATAAAACAGCAAGTTTTTTATGGCCATATTTGCCAATACAGGAGAACCCTATTACAGTTATTGGCAAAAATAGAAAAATAAATTCGAATGAATTAAAGAGCATAGAGCGCCCCCGAGTCATGTAGACATAAAGAGGTTAGGATGAGAATCATATCTTTGAGAAGAAGTTTATCAAAGAAAACCAAAAAAGTCATTAAGGAGAATCAAGACAAATAAGGCTTAACATGCTTCTCTTTTCTTATTTTTAGGCATACAAAAAGGGCGGCCATAAATGGCCGCCCTTCTGATTTATGAACCTTATCCCTGATTTCCTTACGGCAATGTCTCTGTAAAGCTCCACTTGTAGTAAGGCGCTGCTGTTGCTCCTGACACTATTTGTTCTATAGTGGATGCTGCAGTCCCTGACTGCACTACTATTACATCCAATTTGTAGTTACCCGGCAGTATGCCGCTCTTCTGAAGTGAGAAAAGCGCTGCGTAAACATCATCGTCCGTATAAGTCTGCCACGGCTGAATGTTTGCAGGGAATGAAAGCCACTGATGTAATTCGCTCAGCATGAATTTGCCTCCATAGGCCGGAGCATCAAGCACAAGATAGATGTCCGCGTGGCCGTTTCTCCAGCAAGGCAGCCACAAACGTCCGGTCAGCATATCCCCTGCATCTTCAAGTCCGAAGGGACGCGCTACCATAGGATCATAGCTCATATTAATACCAGGGGCGAATGTGCCGATGTTTGCCGGTGATGTGGGCATGTTCATGGTGTAGGCGCAAGTCGGAGGGGGCGTCGGAGGAGGGGTTGCAACCGGCTCGCCGACTATTACCCATGCGTAGGCAGAACCTGTTATATCATAATATGCAACAAGGTAATTCCCTATTATGCTATTTACGACTGCATGAGGACCAAAGGCATTGTTTACGATCAGGAAGTCCCCTCCTGTTAATGCGCCCGCGCCTGTCAGATACTGGCCATAGATGTCAGTATTTATGCCGTTTCTCTCATCAGACCAGACAATGAGATATTGGTTCGTGCTGCTGTTATAGGTGGCTGAAGAACCCCATTGATTATATGCGGCAGTGGAGATTGGGAAGTCACCCCCTGACAATGTGCCGTTGGCATTCAAAAGCTGTCCGTAGATGTCCAAGTTTGTGCCGCTTCTATAATCATCCCATACAACAAGGTATTGATTCGCACTGCTGTTATAGGCAACTGAAGGGATATATTGCCCGTTTACGGCAGTGGAGATCGGGAAATTACCACCTGACAATGAGCCGTTGGCATTCAGAAGCTGTCCGTAGATGTCCCAGTTTGTGCCGCTTCTCAAATCATTCCAGACAACAAGGTATTGGTTTGTGCTGCTGTTATAGGCTACTGAAGAACCCCATTGCTCATTTACGGCAGTGGAGATTGGGAAATTACCACCTGACAATGTGCCATTGGCATTTACAAGTTGTCCGTAGATGTCAGAGTTTGTGACGCTTCTATCATCATCCCAGACAACG
This sequence comes from Nitrospirota bacterium, assembly GCA_040758255.1. Taxonomy (GTDB): domain Bacteria; phylum Nitrospirota; class Thermodesulfovibrionia; order UBA6902; family UBA6902; genus JACRPZ01. The sequence goes on along the minus strand of JBFLVX010000050.1, from coordinate 5,113 downwards.
AGGTATTGATTCGTGCTGCTGTTATAGGCTACTGAAGAACCCCATTGCTCATTTGCGGCAGTGGAGATTGGGAAATTACCACCTGACAATGTCCCATTGGCATTCAGAAGCTGGCCATAGATGTCGGGGGCTCCGCTTCTAGTATCAGACCAGACAACGAGGTATTGGTTTGTGCTGCTGTTATAGGCTACTGAAGGCCCCCATTGACTATTTGCGGCATTGGAGATGACAAACTCAGTTCCTACCGCAACGCCGTCTTCGCCCACAAGCTGTCCGTATATGTCCCAACTCACGCCTGAATATTTCTCATACACAACAAGGTACTGCCTTGATGCTGTGCCGAAATCACCTCCCGGAGGAGAGGCTGTGCCGTATGCTGAGAAGGCAAGCTGTATCTCATCCGCCTTTCCGGCATCGTTTATGCCAAGCTCTTTGAATGGTATGGCAAAATCATAAGTCTTGTGCTGGTAGGAGACCTTGTCTGTGTAGGTGAAGTCAGGCTTTCCCCATTTCGTCTCAGGCACGGAGACCTTGAACTCTTTTACGCCTTCTTCTGTCTTTACATTAACCTTTGCGTAGTCCTTTGAGCCGTCCATTGTGTTGTCAGGCGTGAAATCAATCTTTACATAGAGGTTCTCTCTGTCATTGCTCACCCAGCCATAGGTATAGCCTGACGGATGTCCTGAGCCTGTCACTGAATATTCTTTAAAAAAGGGCTTCGCATCATCTTCTTTGGCATCGAGTTTGTAGGTATAGAATTTGGCCTTGCTGTCTATCTTTTTGTAAAGGTTGGAAAGGGGATATTGGAACGGGGCCTCGCTTATCCTCTCCCCTTCTATCCTTGCGCTTATGCTGAGAGAGGAGGCTTTCTCTTTACTGTCAAAGGCAAGCTCTATCTCTTTGCCAGAGGCATCCATGACATCAAAGTCCTTTTGGGAGAGCTTCTTCATTATTAGGGGATCGTCTGTTCCTTTTATCTCAAGGGGCGGCATGTTGTCTAACAGGACTGAATCAATATGCGCCGCGTGTCCGCCCTTCTGCGTTATCTTTATCCTTAAAGCGCCTTCTGCTGCTGAAGAGCCTGTCTCGATCCTCTTTTCGCTGAAGAACTGGTCAAACGGAAGGCTCTCTGTCTTCTGCCAGTTACCGTCCTTGAATACCGATACCTCGAATTCGCCGTTTGCTTTGCCGCCCGTGACAGCGGCGCTGCCGGACACAGCCTCTGCATTCGCTCCGATGAAGGCTATTGCAGAGAGTAGTATCAGTGCCAAGAAAAGCGCTCTAAGTTTTGACATGCCCTTCCCTCCTTTTAGTTAGTGGTTTGAATCTATGTTTTATAAGTAGTTGCCGCTTTTAATATAATCAAAGCAAAAAGGAAAAGACAACGAAAAAATCAGGAGAAAATCTAACATAAGGAGAACCAAGAGAGCTTATACAAATGCCGTTGTTGACTGTGTTGACATAGGTGGCACGGCCAAGGATTGAATAGTATTTAATAAATTGTCTATCATATAACAACACTCATTAATATCTAAAAAATTTTTAAAACCGAAACACGGAATAAAAATCCCAAGGAGAGAGAAAATGTTAAAGAAGATTGTGTCCAGATGGTTTTTTGTTTTATTCTGCAGCCTTTTATTTATGTTTCAGCCTTTTCAATATAGTGTCTTTGGCGCAAGCAAGGATGTTATGAGCAAAGAGTCCGCCGGGGAAATCTTAAAAGTCATTATGCCGGATGTTAAAGTGCTTTCTGTAGGGTCTGCGCCTGTAGACGGCCTGTGGGAGGTTGCCTTAGAGAGTGGCGGAGAAAAAGGGATAGCATATATTGATTTTGCAGGAAAGAATGTAGTGTTCGGCAGTATTATAGATGCGGCAACCAAGACCAACCTTACAAAGAAGAAGTTTGACGAGATAAATAAAATTGATGTTTCGCTAATCCCTCTTAAAGACTCAATTGTTATGGGCAACTCAATGGCCAGGCATAAGGTGATAGTTTTTGATGACCCTGACTGTCCTTACTGCGCAAAACTTCATGAGGAATTAAAACGGACAGTGGAACAGAGAAAAGATATTGTTGTTTATTTCAAGCTGTTCCCGCTTGTGCAGATCCATCCTCAGGCGTATAAGAAGTCAACGGCTATTGCCTGCGAGAAGTCAAACGAAAAAGCCCTCAGCCTTCTCGATGATGCCTTCGCGAAAAAGACGATCCCTGAGCCTTCCTGCGAGACAAAAATTATTGACGAAAACATGAAGCTTGCAAAGAAGCTCGGCATCTCCAGCACGCCGATCCTTATTCTTGACGACGGCAGAGTGGTTAGAGGCGCGGTAAAGGCAGAGGATCTGATTAAAGCCATAGATAATAAATAACACGTCTGATTGAAAAAAGGAAGATTCTTAAATGAAACGCGGGAAAATATTTATATTTGCCATCATTGTCTTAAGCCTGCTTGCAGCCTTATTCATTAAGTTTAAGACTGACAGGAAGAGTGCCGAGTCCCCAGGCATTTCAATCTCTCCGGATGTCTCTTCAAGCCTTCCGGAGATGCTTGCGTCATTGAACCTGATCGGCCCAGATGAGACAAAGAAAGCTCCTGAATTTGAACTGACTTCACTGGAGGGAAGGAAGATCAGCCTAAGTCAGTTTCGAGGGAAAGCGGTCATGCTCAGTTTTTGGGCAACATGGTGACCATGGTGCGGGAAGGAGTTGCCTTCCCTTGAGAGGCTTCAAGAAAGCTTTAAAGGAGAGCCGTTTGTACTTATAGGGATTGATATAGAAGAAGACGGGGAGACTGTTCTTAACTATGCGCAAAAAAACAGCCTAACATTCACCAACCTGCTCGATATAGACGGCGGAGTAAGCACGGCATACGGCGTTCGTTCAACTCCTTCAAAGATCCTCATAGATCCGGAAGGGAATCTTGTGGCCATGTCTTTAGGTTACAGGGAATGGGACACAGACGAGATAAAATCACTGATAAAGATGATTATCAGCAAAAAATGATGATCATTTCTTCTTGCTTCAAAGACTAATGAAAATCCTGCCGGCTTTCATTTACAAAACAGTTCCAACCAATAATTTCTTTCTTGCCTTTCCTTTGAAAGGCCTGGAAACTAAGTTTTATAATCAACCAAACAAGATGCCCACGGGTGGAGATTTTTAACGATTTATATGAAAGATACTATAGCAGGCATTATCAAAGCCTTGGGGCTTGTGTTCGGCGACATAGGCACAAGCCCGATATATACAGTCACGGTCGTATTCCTTCTGCTTCAGCCCACTCCGGATAATATCCTCGGTGTCATGTCTTTAATAGTCTGGACGCTTGTAATCCTGGTCTTCATCCAATATAACTTACTCGCGATGGGTCTGAGTATGAGAGGCGAAGGCGGCACCATAGTGCTCAGGGAAATCCTTGCTCCTCTTATTCCCGGCAAAAAGAAGACGGTTTTTATAACAATGCTCTCGTTTGTCGGCATATCCCTTCTCATCGGCGACGGGGTTATTACGCCTGCAATAAGTATACTAAGTGCGGTCGAGGGTTCTGTTCTTATTCCCGGGCTGGAAAATATTTCCGAGGGGACAATAGTATTCATTGCGGTATTAATAGCCGTGATTCTCTTTATATTCCAAAGTAAAGGCACAGAGAGACTTTCTTTTACGTTCGGACCTATTATGTGCGTCTGGTTTTTATCGCTTGCATCTCTCGGACTGATGTCTTTATATGAAGCTCCTGAAATATTAAAGGCCCTCAATCCTTATTATGGAATAAACTTTCTCCTTACAAACGGATGGAAAGGCTATATCGCTCTTGGAGAGATTATCCTTTGCGCCACAGGCGGTGAAGCTCTTTATGCGGACATGGGGCATCTCGGCGCGCAGCCGATACGAAATGCCTGGAAGGGAGTTTTTATCGCTCTTATCCTGAGTTATCTGGGACAGGGCGCTTTCCTCTTAAAACATCCGGATGCGAAGAATATTCTTTTTGAGATGGCATTTCACTATGCCGAGATTATATATACCCCTTTTCTGCTGCTCAGCATCATAGCCACTGTCATCGCCTCACAAGCGATGATCAGCGGCATGTTCTCCATCATTTATCAGGCGATAACCATACGTATAATGCCGCCGTTAAAGGTCGGCTACACATCCGTTGAGAGGAAATCACAGATATATATTGCGTCCGTGAACTGGTTTCTGCTTGTTGCCGTTATATTCATCATGCTTGAATTCGGGGCGTCACACCGCCTTGCCGCGGCTTACGGCCTGGCTGTTACCGGCACAATGACGATAACAGGCATCATGATGACATGGATATTTTATCTCAAGAAGAAACCTCTTTACTCAATGCTGTCGCTTTTGGTCACATTAGTTGATATGCTGTATCTTTCGGCCAACTTCTACAAGATACCGCATGGCGGCTTCTGGTCATTAATACTTGCCATGATCCCGCTTTCCATGATATTAATTTACACGCAGGGGCAGAAGCGGCTTTACCGGGTGACGAATTTTATGCCCTTTGATAATTTTATCAAAAAATTCAATCATGCTTATTCAACCGCTCCACGGATAAGCGGCACAGCGCTTTTTCTCCTGAAAGACATCCAAGATATTCCTCCGTACATAACACAGACCATGTTTTCACACGGCATCATGTACGAAGACAATATCTTTGTCTCCATCATGAGCAGAAGCGACCCTTTCGGGACTGTCGGTTTCTTCAAGGAAGACATTGCAAAAGGACTAAGGTCGTTTGAGATACAGGCAGGATACATGGAGCTTATCTCAGCAGAGGATATACTGAGAGAAGCGGGAATAGATGAGAGGGCGGTCTATTACGGACTTGAAGATATTTCAGCCGGAAACCTCATATGGAAGATGTTTTCGCTTATTAAAAGGACGATGCCTACATTTATACAATTCTATGAATTTCCGCCGGAGAAGCTTCACGGTGTTGTCGCAAAGGTTAAGATGTAGGCATTCCGGATACAAAACGCAGTGTAAATGTGGCGGCAGGGATCCATAGAAATTAGGGGTTAATGAAGAAGAATCAAAATCGCAGCCGTTTTTTCATAGGGTCATGGGCGCTGACTTTTATTAAAATAATTTATATTC
>JBFLVX010000049.1:0-14327 GCA_040758255.1 Nitrospirota bacterium | reverse complement strand
TATATTATACTAGTGGTTATTTTTACGAAGAGACTCGTTAATATAACTGAATTAGTGGGCTGAAGGGGAAAACTGTGCCGAAGAAGACAACCAGAAGTCAGCATACAGAGATAGTATCGAAGTCTAAGCCACATTTCCTCATTGACATTGATATTTTAAATGAGGCATTAAAGAGCCTTTATGCTCTGAGGAAGAGCAGCAAGCTCAATAGGTGGGACGACTACGAACAAGAGGCCGAGAACGAAGATTTCGGCTTCAAGAACGCTGAAGCTTTGCATGCCGTGCTTCTACCTTTAGGGAGTAGGCTAAAAGGAATAGACGATTACTCTCATAAGAAGGAAATTCAAAAAGACTTGGATGCCCTCCTGAGCCGGTGTTTAAAAAAAGAGAAGGGAAAGATTAAGCTTGATTATTCACCGGGCTTGTTACTTTCACCTGAGACTAAGGACAGCTTGGTTGATTTTGCAGCCACGACGTTGCGTCTCTACCTTTTAGCTAAGAAGGTCGGCTGCAGTGAAAAGAATGCAGAAAAGGTGGACGAATTAATTACAGAAACCACAAAAGCATTACTTCATGGGGCATTACAGCGTGAGGTGGGCACGGCATGGCCGGGTGTTCTGATACCAGAAGAGCAAAGTAACCATCATAGACCTGATACTTTTTTCACTGTGTCGGCGATGTTGGCATTATACGATGTGGCATGCAGTGAAGCATCCCCGTTGACCAAACAAATTAAGGACCAGTGCAGGGATATAATTGTTAAGGCGGCCTACTGGTTAGAAAAGCGATTTAATGACAGTTCTGTAGCCAGCGATGACGAAGGGGGCGTGTCGTCAATTGTTTATTTCACGTATGCCCTGACGGCATTCTTAACATGCTGGGACTTGCTGGATGAGGAGCGGCATAAAACTTGTAGTAAAATGGCCAAAGCTTATCTTAAGTTGCTTCGCAATGAAAAGATTTCGGCGCCTAAGCTGCATCACCCAATTGTTGTCAGTGACAACAGGGCAACTTTAAGCTATGAAGACCGATCATCCCTCGGTAGCGTACTGACAGTATTATCACTGATGAAGCATAGAATGGGCAACGATCCCGAATTTGATCAGGCAGATTTTTCGGAACAGATGGCGAATATTTACTCTCAGGTTCTGGCGGATAGAGATGCAAGCGCAGGTCTTTGGTCAGGGGCGCGGGTAACAATTTATGCGAGTTATAGAGCCATCGAAGGGGTAGTGCAACATGCTTTATATACTAGAGCAGTTCCTTCCATTTTGAGTGAAAGAGAGATTGTTGATGCTGTATTGGAAGTTCTAAATAGCGGGAAAGTTCGGGAAGCTATTGTTGCAAATTTAATGAAGCGCGCTGATGAACTTTCTGCTAAAGAAATAGAAAAAGTACTTGAGGAGAAAAAATAAAGATGAATACAACGTCACAACCGCCGAAGATAGTGGCTTTCGTTTCATATAAGGGAGGCGTTGGACGGTCTTTAACGTTGGTGAATGTTGCATATGCATTAGCGCGAGAAGGCAAACGTGTAGGATGCATTGACTTCGATTTAGATGCACCCGGATTAAATTTACTGTTTGACCTGAACCTTTCAATACCTGATGCCCTGGCAATGGGAAGTCTCATGCTGTCCAGTCGCATTTTGGATACTGATAAGGCAATAATTGATGTTCCATCAAAAGGAAGTGGGGCAATTTATTTATTACCAGCTACTTATCAACCTGAAATAGTTGAAAAAATTGAGTGGACAAAGAGTGGAACGCTTCCTACCCTGCGAGAGATATGTAAACGATTTGCTGAATTAAAACAGTTGGATCTGATACTTATAGATTATAGGGCTGGTGCAGGAAAGGCATCCGGCCTTGGTTTTGCCATAGCAAATTTACTGATATGTGTCTTCAGAATTGACCGCCAGAGTCTCGAAGGCACAAAAAAGATGGACAAGCCGTTGAAAGCTCAAGGAAAGTCAGTCTTATATTTGCCTTCAATGGTTCCAAATCTTAAAAAGGCAACAACTATATTAAGAGAAGTCAAGAAATCACTTGCTTTGGAAACGGCAATTCCTTATTCGTCAAGTCAGATGATAGACGAAAAAGTAATCATGCGGGATTCACCGAAAAGTCAGACCGCAAAAATTTATTCATCTCTCACAAAAAGAATATTGAATAATTTATGATAATGTGTAGCCTTAATACCAATATGGCCTTTTATGATCCTGTACATGGTCTCTCTCTTATTTCCAACAGCGAGCAAGGATTACAATCGCTTTGGCAGGATCCGGATAAGTATCATCTCAATAGTATATTTTCTATATGTGATACGTTGGAGTTCAAACGGTTACATTTTCTTCGGCAAGCAGGTTTTTGTTTTCAGAGCTATCCATCTGCAACTCACACACGCTTCGGCCATTCCATTGGCACATGCCACTTAGGGCGTGCCGCTCTTGATCAGGTTGATATAAGGATAACAAATAAGAACCGAATTAAACTGGGCGAATGGCTTAGAGAGATTCAAACAAATTCGGGAAAAAAAGACTTGCGAGATGAGTTTCTTGTGGCATTACTACTTCACGATGTCGGGCATTTCCCTTTTTCACATGTGTTGGAGAGTAATCCTCACTTGAAAAATGCCGGGTTCCCCCACCATGAAGAAATTGCAGTGGATATGATACTTAATAATCAGCGTAATAAAATAGTGAAAGCGTATAATGATGCTTTAGACTCAGAACTTATTTCACACATAGGTGCTCTCCGTCTTTTTAAAATACTAAACCACATGCAAGATAGCGGACAGATTGACAGCAATGTATTGGCGTATCTTATTTGCCATGAGAGACAGCGAGAATTGGCTGACATTATTAATGACCCGCCATTGGTAGAGAAATTGAATTTATTATGTAATTTGGTCAGTGGTGTAGTTGATATCGATCGCTTAGATCACTATATAAGAGATTTATACTTTACCGGCACTGGCTTATCAGTCTTTAATGTATTTAAATTGCTCAATGCCATTTATCTCGACGAAACTAATGGTAAGGTTTACGTTGACCAAGATGCCCTACCTCAAGCATTCAATTTGCTTCACTCAAAGGAGCACTTGAGACGCTACATATTCGAAGACCCAAAGAACATGGCATTCAATGCTATGCTGAACTATTGCGTATCATCATACGTGAAGGCACAGGAACTTGGAGAACTCACATGCAAATACGGTACGCCGCGCCCAATTGAGGTTCTTTTAACGCTTACGGACGACCAACTTCTATCAGAACTCGAACTAGTCTTAAAACCTGCATCAATAAGTAAAATGGTACAACTTATAAGAATAGGCTGCCCGTATGAGTTAATGGAATGTCTAAAAGTAGCAGCATTGCATGACGGGCAGACGCTTGCACAGAGGGCCGAGTATTTATCGAGCAACCTTGCTATCAGTTTTTTAGAAAATACTTTACCGAGCACGCTCTTTCTTCTCCAAGATACAAAAGGGAAAGTCTCCTTATTCAGCATGGACGAGTTGTTCTATGTAAACAACACAGGCACTGAGTTTTCTATTCGTGAGGCGGCTGGCTTTCAATACCTCATTCGACATTTAAGTGCGGAGTCAGAAAACCAGGAACTCCGATGCTGGGTTTTTTCAAAGCCGGGGAAAAGCGAAGCAGACATTAATGACTTGAAGGAAAAATTGACAGTACTATAGTAACCTAATATAATTATAAATGAAAATGGAAACACAAACATGATCGAGTCATACCATAAACTATATGAAGTCTTAGATCGTATGTCGGACAAACTAAACTGTGGCACGTGTGGAGTCTGTGAAAACGATCTTATCTACCTTCTTCCAGATGAAGAGCCTTTCTTTAGGAAGATGGGAATTGATCTCATAGAAGTAGAGGGCGTGCATTTTTTAGTCAAGACACCTAAGGATGGTCAGTATTGTCCTTTCCGGGATCAACAAACGCGTACCTGCAGTATATATAACAATCGCCCTGCTATTTGTAGGATGTTCCCATTGGAAATTAAAGAAACCGATGAAGGATATTGGTGGGGAATGTGCCTTTATTGCCCGAAAGTTTCAAATAGTCAAAATGGCTTCCGCGAGTCATTAATCCAACATATACCAGAAATCGAATCGTGTCTCAGCGAGGAGATGAAGGTCTTTCTCGGACATGCAGATCGAGTATGTAGCCGCATAGAGCTCGTCTTGGGATTACCTACCAAAGCAGCGTTGATTCGGCCAATGACGATTAATGACTTTTCGCCGGCGGTAAAAAGTAGGCTATTTTACACTACGTCATCCGTATGAGGTCAAACATCTAACTGCTCGCGCTGAATAATCAGAATATACCATGAATCACGTATGACTGGTTTAAAGACAGCAGTATGGGAGCCTCAGGGTCGGGGGCAAGGCTTGTCTATCAACATTTAAACGCTCAACCTTTCTCCCCCCGTGCACAAACCTAACTATCTGCCCTAAAACTCCCCCTTAGGTAACACTCCTGAATTGAAGCATAATGTTTATATCAGATTGCGCATTAAAAACGAGTGGTTGTTTATAGCGTACCCTTGCAGATTAATTTTCAATATACTCCCTGAAGAATTTCAAAAACTCTCCGGGCTTGAAGATATTCAAATCAGAGCCTATCCGAATATCTTTTTTTATGAAATGCTTCTTGTCCCATGTCACAAGAAAGTCAGCCTCAGATGAGACTGCAGCGGCAAGGATAGGGGCGTCGTCAAGCAATATGTAAATCTCCTGCATTAAAGTATAATGTCTATATCGGATTTAACATTAAAAGAAGGAGTCAAACCATGCGGGATTTATTTGAAGAGACATCGCTAAATAACATGACCTTAAAAAACCGTTTTGTGCGTTCTGCTACATGGGAGGGGATGGCAGGAGATGACGGCTCATGCACTCCTAAACTAACTGACTTAATGGTTCAACTTGTAAAGGGCGGTGTGGGATTGATCATAACAGGACATACTTATATACTGCCTGTTGGACAGGCAGGTCCCCGTCAATTGGGGATTCATAAGGACGAGCTTGTTGCAGGCCTTCGAGAAATGACTGATGCTGTTCATAAAGAAGATGGCAGGATAGTTTTACAGCTTGCTCATGCAGGGTGTCAGGCTGACGCAGGCTTATCCGGTATGGAGCCTGTCGGCCCCTCGGTCTTTCAGGTTGATGGAAAGCCTGTATGCAGGGAAATGACTATTGAAGAGATTGCGGAAACTGTAAAGGCATTCAGCGATGCCGCAGGCAGGGCAAAGAAAGCGGGCTTTGACAGTGTACAGATACATGCTGCTCACGGTTATCTCTTGAGCCAGTTCCTTTCGCCATTCTTTAACAAGAGAAGAGACGCATACGGGCACAGCCTTGAGAACCGCGCGCGTTTACTTATCGATTCATACAGGGCTATAAGGAGCGCTGTCGGCAATGATTACCCTGTGCTCATCAAGATGAATTCAGAAGATTTTCTGGAGAACGGTTTCACAATAAAGGAGATGATCGAAGTGGCTGATATTCTTGAATGGGAAGGGATTGACGCAATTGAGATGAGCGGCGGGACAGGGAGATCTGACAAAAAATTTATACCTGTAAGAGCCGGCATGTGTGATCCACAGGACAAGGAAGGTTTTTACCGTGAAGCGGCAATGCTCTATAAAGAAAACATCAATGTTCCATTAATACTTGTAGGAGGCATCCGGTCTTATGAAGTTGCCGAAAAACTGGTGAAAGAGGACGTCACCGACTACATATCAATGAGCCGTCCTCTCATCAGAGAACCGGGGCTTATCAACCGCTGGAGATCAGGCGACCATGGCAGATCAACATGCAAATCGGATAACGCATGCTTCATCCCGGCATTTAAGGGAAAAGGTATTTATTGCGTGACAAGGGAAAAAGAGAAGGCCGTCAGGTAATTGAACATGCTTTCTTCCTTTGTTAAAATAATGCGTGACTAAAGTAATCGCGTATAAAAACACCGACAAGGTATGTTTCTGCCAGATAAAGTTCAGGAGCAGGGAACGCATACTCATATCCATTGCAAATGTGCCGGAACCAAGCATTAAGGTAATAAAACTTCTGGCGGGCATTATCCCTTTCAAGACAATATGGGAATTTAGTACAGCAAACAAAGGAAGGAAAGACCCTCATGCCGGACTGATCTCAATGTTCACGGATAAAAAAGTAAACCACCCCCTTGACGCAATCATTTTAAAACTGATCCCATGCAGATCATGCAATGAGGCGGTCAGTGTACTGCATCAGGCAGAAAAAGCATTCCGTAATTTATCCTCATGATTTTGATAGGTTATTGTATAATAATGCGTTATAGATCACGTTAGAATAATGCAGACCAGAGAGATAAAAATAGGCAATATCACAATCGGCGGGCAGAATCCTCTTGCCTTTATTGCAGGGCCCTGCGTCATCGAAACCGAAGAAATAACTTTAAGTGTTGCCGGAAAACTTAAAGATTATTCAGAAAAACACAATATCCCCCTAATTTTTAAAAGCTCCTACGATAAGGCAAACAGGACATCTGTTAATTCATACAGAGGCCCGGGCATTGATGAAGGTCTGAGAATCCTCAACAAGGTCAAAAAAGAATTTAATCTTCCTCTTCTCTCTGATATTCATTCAACAGGTGAGGTTTTAAAGGCGTCTGAAGTACTGGACGTTATCCAGATACCCGCGTTCCTTTGCAGGCAGACTGATATAATAGTTGCGGCTGCAGAGACCGGCAAGACTGTGAATGTAAAGAAGGGGCAGTTTCTCTCTCCTTATGATGTTAAGAATATAATTGATAAAGTCCGTTCAAGAGGCAACGAGAATATAATGATCACTGAAAGAGGCGCTTCATTCGGATACAACAACCTTGTAGTTGATATGCGCTCTATTCCTATAATGCAGGGTTTTGGTTATCCGGTTGTCTATGACGCAACGCACAGCGTTCAGTTGCCGGGAGGGCAGGGCAGCTGCTCCGGAGGCCAGAGGGAATTTATCGAGCCGCTTGCAAGGGCGGCTGTCTCCACAGGCTGCGACGCGGTATTTATGGAGGTCCATGAGAACCCTGATAAAGCCCTTTGCGACGGGCCGAATATGCTGAGTCTCAATAGTTTTTTTGAATTGGCAAAGAGGCTGGTGGAATTGAATCAGCTGGTGAAGGGGTGGAGATGAAAGATATCATCAATCAGGCAAAGAAGATTTTGAAGATCGAATCAGAGGCGATAAGCGCGCTGATTGGCCGCATTGATGAAAGCTTTATCCATGCGATTGAAATAATGTACGCGTGTACCGGTAAAGTTGTTGTGACGGGGATGGGGAAATCCGGCATTATCGGCAAAAAGATCGCGGCAACCCTCGCGTCCACCGGCACTCCGGCGTTTTATCTCAACCCTGCTGAAGGGAGCCATGGCGACGTGGGCGTTGTTTCAAAAGGCGATGTGGCGCTTGCAATATCAAACAGCGGAGATACCGAGGAGCTTATAAGGATACTTCCAACCTTAAAGAGGATGGATATCAAAATTATTGCAATGACCGGAAATCCTCGATCCGCGCTTGCAAAGGCGTCTGATGTTTCGCTTGATGTTTCAGTAAAAGAGGAGGCATGCCCGATGGGCCTTGCGCCTACTGCTTCGACAACCGCGGCGCTTGCAATGGGGGATGCGCTGGCGGTGACGCTGCTTAATAAGAGGGGTTTTTGCAAAGAGGATTTTGCTTTCTTTCATCCGGGAGGGAACCTGGGCCGCAGGCTTATTACAACAGTAGAAGACCTGATGCATACAGGCGCTGCCGTGCCTTCAGTTAACCTCGAAACGCTCATGAAAGATGCTATCATTGAGATCTCCTCCAAGCGGTTGGGCATTACAGGAGTTACTGACAGCAATCATAAAATGCAGGGGGTAATAACCGACGGTGACCTGCGCAGGGGGCTTGAGAAATGGGGAGATAAATTCTTCTCGCTTAAAGCAGGAGATGTCATGACACCCAAACCTAAGACAATAACAAGCAGCATACTTGCTGCAAAGGCCGTATCAATAATGGAGAAATACTCTATTACTGTGCTGATGGTGACCGATGAAGAAGATAACATAAAAGGAGTTATCCATTTACATGATCTCCTGAAGGCCGGGATAGTATGAAGAAGAGAATACAGAATACAGAACACAGAATACAGAAAAAGAAGACGATTAGAGATAAAGCCATGAATATTAAGTTCCTCATCCTCGATGTTGACGGAGTTATGACGGACGGCAGTATTATTCTTGACAACGACGGTAACGAGTTCAAGAGATTTCATGTTCGTGACGGCCACGGCATAAAGATGTTAAGCAAAGCCGGGATAAAAACAGGAATTATTACGGGCAGAAGATCAAAGGTCGTTGATATCCGTGCAAAAGAGCTTGGCATTACAGACGTATTCCAGAAGGTTTATAAAAAGTCAGAGGTTTACGAAAGGATATTAAAGAAATACAATTTCAAGGATGAAGATGTGGCTTTTATGGGCGATGATATTGTTGATGTTGAACTCCTGAAAAGAGCCGGGCTGTCCGCTGTTCCGGCTGATGCGGATGACGAGGCAAAAAAGCATGCTGATATTGTGATGAAGAAATACGGCGGCAGGGGAGCGGTCAGAGAGTTCACGGATCTGATATTAAAATCATCCGGACTCTGGCAAAAGGTATCAGGAGAGTTCTTTGTTTAATCTGCCCACAACAATTACTTTCAGCAGAATACTTCTTATCCCTCTCTTTGTTTTTGTTGCCGCAAGAAATCCCATGCTGGGAGCTGTAATATTCGCGATCGCCTCTATAACGGATCTCCTTGACGGATATATTGCAAGGAGGTCAAAGCAGGTGACGAAATTCGGCATTATCCTTGATCCTATTGCCGACAAACTTCTTGTGATCTCTGCTCTTATTATATTTGTTGACATGGAGTTGGTCCCGGCATGGATAGCGATAGTGATCATCGCAAGGGAATTTACTGTCACAGGACTGAGAATCGTTGCGCTTTCAAAAGATATTGTTATCCCTGCCGAGGCAGGCGGAAAGATAAAGATGGGTGCCCAGATAACAGCTATTCTTGTTCTGCTCGTTGATAAGTCCCAATTTATCGGCATAGATTTGTACAGCGTAGGCATAGCGTTTCTTTGGGTCGCAATGCTTATCGGCATATTCTCAGGAGTTCAATACTTTATACTTTTTGGAAAACGGTTGTGACAGACCCCCTGATTTTAAATCCGGCGCTTTATCTTCTTGTCCCTGTTGCTTATCTCATCGGCTCCATACCTTTCGGACTGCTTATTGGGAAGAGAATGGGGATAGACCTGCGAGCATCCGGAAGTAAAAACATAGGCGCCACAAACGTGCTTAGAACAGCAGGCAAGGTGCCGGCTTTATTGACCCTTATTGGAGACTCTTTAAAAGGCGCGATACCGCTTCTGATATTCAGGAAAATGTTTGGCAATGCAGCCTCCGGAGCTGAATTATGGGAAGGGGTGATAGGCCTGACAGCAGTTATCGGACATATCTTTCCGGTCTTTCTCTCATTTAAAGGCGGGAAGGGGGTTGCTACAGGTTTTGGAGTTATCGCTGTTTACAGTCCGGTGTCTGCCGCGGTTGCTTTGCTTGTCTGGATATTGATTGCAGCCCTGACAAGGTACTCTTCGCTTGCCGCCATCAGCGCGGTTCTATCTTTGCCTTTAATATATTTATTGTCAGGCGGTTCATTTATTAAAATATTCTTTGGAATATTACTTGCAATTTTGATAGTATTAAAGCATAAACAGAACATAAAAAAACTTATTAATGGAACTGAATCAAGGATTGGCGCAAAAGCGGCCTGACCTATGAAAGGATATCGTTTGATCAGTAAACTGAAATTCCTGTTCGTTCTTTGTTTCACTGCCGGCATATTGCTGTCATCTCAATACGTCTTTTCAGATGAGCAGGTGAATAATTCTGATCCACTCCCTGTTGAAAATAAACCACAAAAGACTCTTCATGGTTCGCCCAGGCTGAGTGAACTCGATTCTTTGTCTTACTACAAAGTTGATAACAGGTTCAGCAACATGGAGCCATACTCAACCGCTCTTATTAAAAAGGGTGAGGAGGCTTTAGATAATGATAACAAAACAGAAGCAATCGCTTTTTTTGAAACCGCTATAGCGCTGTCACCCCAGATGCCGCAACCATATTTAAAGATGGCAAAGGCAACCTTCTCGTTCTCTCCAAAAGGCTTTATCGGATCTGTAGGCTATATGCTTGATGCATGGAAAGCGCTTACAGACAATCTCTGGTGGTCATTCAAGACAGCTGGCATGCTGCTTGCCGGTATTTATATAGCTTTATTCGCAGCCATAACCATCTTTATTGCCTTGCTGGCATTCTCCAGATTCAGAATCTATCTGCATGATATTATTGAAGACAGAAAAAAGATCTTTCTTCTCATCCCGTCAATAATCCTTGTTTTCTTAGGCCCGGTATTCGGGATATTTGCTTTTATGCTCCCCTTCTGGGTCTATTTAAAGAAGAAAGAGAAAGCGCTTGTATACAGCATCTTCTTTATCTCTGCTATAGCTATCTTGTTTATTCCTTCCCTTTCTACATATCTTAATGCACACACTGACGCCACGATGAGAAGCATTATCAATACTAACGGCGGGTTATATACCGGCAATGCCGCTTACTTTGAGAAAGGGCAGGAAGATTACGAGACGCTTCTGTCATATGCTTTAAATAAAAAACAAAAAGGCAATTACAATGAAGCTATAAAAGCTTACGAGAATCTCCTTGGAAAGGGGAATGACGCAAAGATTTACAATAATATGGCAAACTGCTATGTCGGCCTCGGCGACTATAAAAACGCATTCCTGTACTACGATAAATCTTTACAGTCTAAAGAGCTGGCTTCAGCATATTACAACCTGAGCCAGTTGAAGAATGAGCTTTTTGAGTTTAAAGATGCCGATGCTTTCTATAAAAAATCGCTTGAAGTAAGCGAAGCGGAAGTTGCCTCATTTGCGATAATCAAAGGCCATTCCGCCAAAAGCTCTGTTGTAGACGAGGTGATAGGCAATAATGAATTACGGGCTCTGGCATTTCAACGCATACCAGGGAAGGCTTCCTCAGGCCGGATCGGAAACATCTTCACTTTTGTGCCGGCCCCTTTCGCCATATTCCTGCTTTTACTAATAACTGCCGCTGTAACCATTTACGACAAGAAGACTCCTAAGAAGGCGTTCAGATGTCAAAAATGCGGAAGGATCCTTTGCAGTGCATGCGAAGAAGAAGAGATCGCAGAAGATGATATTTGCCCCACATGCTTTAAAACCCTTTCCCGAACCACTGAACTCAGCCCGAAAGACAGGATGGCAAGGAAGGTTGAGATAAATCGTTATAGAGAGTACAGGAACTACAAGTTAAGAATAATGACTCTGTTTCTTCCCGGCAGCGGTCATATATATTTTGAGGAGCTTATTTCCGGTTTCTTAATTTTATTCTTATTTCTCTTCTTCATATCATCCGCTTTCATATGGGCGTTAGTTATGCCGTCAGTTTTAATGGCGCAGTTTACAAGCACTGTTATGTGGCTGTCGATTGCGGGTGTTATTATTTTTTATTTCGCAATAGTTATGAATATTCTGAGAAAGGTAGACTGAAAATGGAAGGCGTTTTAGAGGAATTCGGGCTGGCTGATATTCTTCAGTTGATATACTTTCAGAAGAAGAGCGGTGTGCTGAATGTTATCGGCAATAAGGACACGGTAAAAATAAGCCTTATTAACGGGAATATTTCAGGCGTTGAGTCCAAGAGAAAATTAGGGGATTTCAAGCTCGGCAGTATCCTGGTAAAAAAAGGCTTAATAACCTCCGATAACCTGAATGTTGCCCTGGAGATCCAGAAAGAAGAAAAGATAAAGCTCGGCATCGTATTTCTAAGGCGCGGGCTGGTTTCAGAAGAAGTGCTTCAGGCGGCTATAAAGGAACGAATTACTGAAGCTATTGCAAATATTTTTGCCTGGAAAGAGGGCAGATATGAATTTATTGCTCAGGAGATGTCCCCTGACACTGAACTCCCGGTCTCTATAGATACCCAGCATCTTCTGATGGACGGCCTAAGGACTGTTGATGAATGGTCTCTGATTGAAGGGAAGCTTGATCTGGATACGATATTTGAGCTTAAGAAAGAGCCGGAGCCGGGACAATTGGACGAGACCGAGATGGCTGTTTTCAATCTTGTTGACGGCGTAAGCGATGTGAGCACAATAATCAGCGTAAGCCCGGCAGGAGATTTTGATACATCCAGGGCGCTGATATCGCTTGAGGAGAAGGGCATCATAGCGCCTGCTGTTATTGACATTTATAAAGAAGCGAGAGAAGAGGAAGTAGTTCAGGTAAGCGTATCTGAGAAACCTTTTATAACAACAACCTTAATAATCGCGGCAATTGTATTGTTCGTTGCGCTTAAGGGAGTTTTTGATACCTTCATGGCTCTAAGTCATGTGCGGGCTGACTCAAAGATTGAGAGATTAAGAGAAGAAACTGACATATATCAAATTGAAAATGGCCGGTATCCTGATGAGAAAGAATTTATTGTGGAGGAGGAAGATTCATGGGGAAGGCCATACATATACAGACCGTCTAAGGACGGCTTCAGCCTCTTCAGCATGGGCCCGGATGGAATAGAGGGTACTGAAGATGATGTGTATTGATGCTTTACATCCCTTCCGATCATTGCTATCATTATATGAATTATAGCTCTTTCTCAAATTGAGTGAGCAAAATGTTTAGAAAGTCTTTTTTATTCCCCCTTAGTAAAGGGGGATGAAGGGGGTTGTTATAAAACAATCCGTTAAAAAATAATCTTAAAACTTGCAATAGTATCAAGGACGTTGCTTTATAAATACCAATTATGAATGCAAGTCTTAACAACCCCCTAACCCCCTTTTTTAAGGGGGAATTACCAACTTAAAATAAGAAATAACCGAATAATAATTATGAAACCTGCAATAGTTTTGCTAAGCGGAGGCCTTGATTCTACTACTGCTATGGCTGTGGCAAAGGCTGAGGGGTATGAAGTGTATGCCCTTAGTTTTGACTATGGACAGAGACACGGCGTAGAACTTGAATCGGCGCGGCGCATTGCAGTCAGGTATGATGTCAGGAAACATCTTATCATTCGCTTTGATATGAGAGAGATCGGCGGATCAGCCCTGACATCAGACATGGAAGTGCCTAAAGAACGGCTGAATAAAGATACGGAAATAAATGTTATCCCGGTTACTTATGTCCCTGCAAGAAATACAATCTTTTTATCATTTGCATTGGCGTGGGCTGAGACGATAAATTCAGAAGACATATTTATCGGCGTTAACGCGGTTGATTACAGCGGCTATCCTGACTGCAGGCCTGAATATATCAAGGCATATGAAGATATGGCGAACCTTGCGACAAAGGCTTCCGTTGAGGGCAGGGCAAGGTTTAAAATACGCACTCCGTTAATAAATCTCACCAAGTCCGAGATTGTAAAGAAGGGCATTGAACTCGGTGTTGACTATGCGCTTACATGGAGTTGTTATGACCCTGTTCAGGAGAATGGACGATATGTTCCTTGCCTGCGATGTGACAGCTGTCTTTTAAGAGCGCGGGGATTCGACGAAGCCGGCATTAAAGACCCTCTTATTTCTTAAAGAATATCATTAAGAACGCTTCGCAACACGCCGTTATAATAACAAATGAAACATTAGTCATCCTTTAAGTCCTTTTTTGCCGACTTAATGTATCTGCCAAAGTCCCGATCCTTCTTTCTCTTTTCAGCATAGGACATTTGGTAGAACTCGGACTCTTTCCTGAGTTTCAGGTAGTTTTCCAAGTGCTCCCGGCTAATTTCGCCGGAATGCACAGCCTCAAGCACGGCACAGCCCGGTTCCCCTGTATGGCCACAGTCCCGATAACGGCAGTTAGATGAGAGGGCAGTGATGTCAGAATAACTACTACCTATGCCGCCCTCCGCGCCCAAAATGCCAAATTCACGCATTCCAGGGTTGTCGATAACCAGCGCACCTCCCTCGAGACGAATCAGCTCACGACGAACAGTCGTATGCCGGCCTTCGCCTGTCCCGCTGACAGCCTTGGTTTCCAGCATCCCACGGCCGATCAAATGATTAATCAGCGTGCTCTTGCCAACCCCTGACGACCCGACGAAGCAATAAGTCTTTCCAGGCAGCAACAACCGTTTGATATCATCCAGACCATCCCGCGTTACGTTGCTCAACGTTATTATCGGCGCGGTGATACCGGCAGAACG